>CAYXEC010000005.1:0-2715 GCA_964463855.1 uncultured Verrucomicrobiales bacterium
CCGTGGGTGGCACCCGGGGGCATGCTGGCCTCGGCTTTTCCTTCACCAACTTTCGCCTCCATTTGGAACCATTCCTCGCGGTTGCCTCCGGTGGAGTCAAAGGGCTTTGGATTGAGGGTGTGGAAGAGGATGGCCTCGGTGACCTTGTGCTTGCCCTCAGCGGTCTCAAAGCTGACCGAGACCTTGTCCTCATGAGAAGCCATGCCGGTGACCTTGGGAATGGCGGCGGACTCCGCCTCAGTGACGTCCCTACCAGCCGGGTTGCGATAGGGCTCGGCAGCCTTGTGAGCCCCGAGGTAGGCGAGCATCTCCGCCTTCATGGAGGCGTGAACCTCGGGATACTCGGCACTGACATCGATTTCCTCACTGAGGTCCTTGGGGGCTCCGGCCTCATCGTAAATCTGATAGAGCTCGAGCGAGGGCTTGTGGTTGCCACCTCCCTTGACACCATAATTTTTGACCAGCTTCCAGGGGCCTTTGCGCATGCCCACACTCATCTGGCTGTCCATCGGGAAGTGCCAGAAGATGGCCTTGCGCTCACTGCCATCCGGCTGGATGGTGGCTTTCTGCGCGCCATGGAGGTGCTCGTAGATGTTGCAGCCGTCCAGATCCAGGGAGGGATCATCCTCAGCACCTGCCATTTGCATGAAGGTGGGGAACAGGTCGACCACGGAGATGGGCGTGTGGCAAACCGTGCCCGCCGGGACACCGGGCCCGAGCACAAGGAAGGGAATGCGCACCCCTCCCTCGTAGGTGTTCTGCTTGCCACCCTTGAGCGGAGTATTGTCCGTGTAGGGAAGAACCCCACCATTGTCGGAGTCGAGGATGACGTAGGTGTTCTCAATGAGCTTGTGGCCCGGGTTGCGCGGGTCATCGGTTTCCTCGAGCAGCGTAATGATCTGGCCGACGAAATGATCCACGGTATCCACCATGCTGGCGTAAAAGGGATTGGTGTGGCCATAGTTTTTACCTCCTGAGCGATCACGCAGGAAATCCGGATCCGTGGGAAACTCGAGGCCCATTTTCTTCAGGTACTTTTCAAAGCGGACCCGGTCGCGCGATTGGATCGGGCCGTGGACAAAGTAGGGCGCGTAGTTGAGGAAGAAGGGTTTGTCGCTGTGCTTCTTGATGAATTTCAGTGCCATGTCCTGAGGCTTGTCAAAGGGGCGGCCGTTCTCATCGGTCTGGTAGGGGTCATCCTCGGCATCAGTGGCGAAGTCCGAGAGGCGGTCGGGCTTCATCTTGGAAAATGTACCAAAGAAGCTGTTTTTGCGTGGCTCATTGGGATTCCAGAGATCCTCGTCATTGTAGTACTTGTGGCGGCCGCCTTTCTCAGTGAAGCCAAAGTGGAAGCCCTGGTCCAGGGGGAACGGGTAACCGGCGGACTTGCCCCCGGCGTGCCATTTGGCGATGTGGCCGGTGAAGTAGCCGGCTTTGCTGAGCACATCGGCGATAGTCGGCTCGCTGTCGGGAAGGCCATAGGGATAGTAGGGCGAGATCATGTTGGTCTCGGCTCTCCATGGGCGGGGTATGCTACCTCCCATGACGTGTAAGACGCCGGTCTTTACCGGATACTGACCACGGAGGAAGGAAACGCGCGAGGGAGCACATGTGGGAGCGGGAGAATACGCCTGGGTGAAGCGACGGCCAATCCTGGTCATGCGGTCCATGTGCGGGGTCTCGTAAACGGGCTTGCCATCGATCTTGTGGGAGGCGATGTCCTGCCAGCCGAGGTCATCGATCATGATATGCACTATATTAGGGCGCGGTGTAGACACTTGCCCTCCTCCTGAAGGCTTCGCCTTCAAACCGTCGGCCGTTACTGACACTTGCCCTCCTCCTGAAGGCTTCGCCTTCAAACCGTCGGCCGTTGGCGCAGCATGGATCGTGGCGCTGGTCACAAGGACGAGCAGGGCGGTAATGAGATGGCGAGGGCTGTGTAATTTCATGATCATTGATTTGTATATAAGCAGTTCGATTCGATGGATTTTTAACGCTATTGCAGCGGCTTGCCGAAACAAGCACAAAGCCCGCATCAGGGAATGACCGGGTACATGGGCTTGCCCGCCACTTGCGGCATGAGGGAGCTGGTTTTCTTCATGATGCTCAATACCTTCATATCAGCATGGATACGTAACCATCATCAAAAGCTTATCAAGGCACTTGCGAGCGGTATATGGGCTCAATCCTTCACCCCGTATTGCTCCAGGATGGGCATCAGTGCCCTACCCCATGCTTGATAACCCTTGGTATCCAGGTGGAGCTGATCACGCTTATAGAGTGCTGGATTGAAGCTACCGTTTTTACCGAGGAAGGTCTCGTTGATGTCCATGTGGAAGACGTGTTTGCCATCCGCGAGCTGCGGCAGGAAGGCGTTCAGAGCGGTGACCCTCTGCTGGGTGCTCTCAGGCCCCCGGGGAAATACTGAGAAGACAATGAGCTTGGCCCCGGGCAAGCGCTTGCGCACCTGCGCCACAATCACCTTGATGCCGGTGAACACATCCTCCGCTTTGTCCGGCGTGAATCCCTTGCGAGGATCATGCGCGTGGTTGGTGCCGATCATCAGGGTGACCAGCTTGGGAGAAATGCCATCGAGGGCACCGTGCTCGATGCGCCAGAGCACGTTCTGGGTGCGGTCTCCGGCAAAGCCGAGGTTGAGCATCCTGATACCGGCGAAGGTGGCGGCGTAGTCTTTCTGGCTCTCCCAGTTGTGGG
>CAYXEC010000005.1:2725-7659 GCA_964463855.1 uncultured Verrucomicrobiales bacterium
CGATCATCACCAGGTCAAATTCACCCTGCTTTGCTTCCGCCAGTTTTTCGTTGTGGCGTTTGGGCATGAACTTCTTGAGCTGTGATGGCACGGGCATGATGGTTGATGGCTTGTCATTGGCCGCTGCACTGGTGGCTGCAGGTTTCTCGGCGAGCACGGGGAAGATCAGGCCCAAGAGAAGAGTGGTGGTGATGATTTGTGTTTTCATGATCTCGCTTATTCGGATGGATTTCCACCATGATAAAACACGCCGATGACTCGGGTCATCTTTCCTTTCAAGGTCGGGAAGTTGCCACCCGGGTTGCCGTCTCTGTCCATCAAGTTTGCGGTGATGACGTATCGGCCCAGTTCAGGAATATAGGCAATGTCCGGGTCCTGAATGCGGTAGTTGTCCCAATCATCCACTTCCTCCGATCGCGGGGTGATCGCCTTGCCGATGTATTCGAAGGGTTTGTTGATATCCTTGGATTTCCAGGCAACCACCTTGTAGGGGCTACCCTTGGACTCCCGGTCGCAGAAGATATAATAGTGCCCCTCGATTTTGGCGATGGTTGCGTCACCCACACCATACTTGTGCCCTCCATCGGGATTGGGGTCGACCGCCTTGGCGTTGACCAGCTTCCAGTCACCCAGACCGGTGGTGGAGCTGAAGTGGGCCAGACTGGTGCCATCCGGTCCGTGGGGAAAATGTCCATGTTCCCCGAACATGTGAAACACCCCGTCCTCGTAGTAGATGCCGATGTCGTCGCACTCCTTGTGAGGAAAAGTGCCTGATGCCTTCCACTTGCCGCTGGATTGCTCCAGTGGTCCTGAGTAGGTGTAGACGATCCCTTCTTCAAAGAGATAGTAGGTGTCACCGACCTTCACCCCGTCATCGTACTCGTAATGTTTGCCGATCTTGTATTGGTCCGTGACGAGCTCCCAGTCTGCACTGCTCCAGGAGAACTTCTTGGCTCGCCAAAGATGAGCGGCTTCCGTCGTGTGGCTGATGATCAGGTGATAGGGGTATTCCAGCTCCGGCTCGACAAAGAGCACCGAGTCATGGTTGTTGCCAAAGGTTGTGGTAAAGACCGGGTTGTCGACCGGACGCTTCCAATCCAGGGGATCGAATGTAGCTTTTTGTTTTTTTGCGGCGTCACTGGCGTTAAAGGCCTTGTGCCCGGTCGAATCTGCGCCAAGAACGGGGTGGCTCGTTTTGGGAAGAAAGGCGCGGTGCTGCGCAAGCGTGGTCGCCATGTCGGGATGGTTGATGAGGTTCTTCCACTCATGCGGGTCATCGCTGTGATCATAAAGCTCTTCCGTGCCATCGTTGTAGTGAATGTAGCGGTAGCGCTCCGAGCGTATGGCATAGTTACCAGGGCCGAAACTGGTGCGGGCCATGTGGGGCCAATCGGCAGCAGGGTCTTCTAGCAAGGCGGCCATGGAGTGGCCTTCGAGCTTGTCATCCTGCTTCAACCCCGCCACCTCCAATAGCGTGGGATACACATCCAGCAGTTGCACAGGTTTATTACACACCTTCCCTTGGGCCACACCGGGGCCGGCGACAATGAGAGGCACGCGCGTGCTGTCTTCCCAGAGACTCCTCTTGGCCCAGCGCTCCTTCTCACCGAGGTGGAAGCCGTGGTCAGAGTAGAGCACGACAAGGGTGTTGTCCCTCGCGGGACTCTTGTCCAAGGCGTCTAACACCCTGCCCACCTGATGATCAACAAAACTCACACAAGCCAGGTAGGACTGCACCAGCGGCTTCCATTCCCCGTTTTTGACAACCCAGTCATGGGTCGGTGCCACATGCTTGAGCCGCGTGAGGTTGATACCATAGTCCGACACGTCATCGAGGTCGTTTTGCAGAACCGCCGGCAATTGCAGCGACTCCATGGGGTAAAGGTCGAACCACTTCTGCGGTGCATACTGTGGCACATGCGGCTGATAGAAACCGACGGCAAGCATCTGCGGTTTATCTTGTTTGTTGTGCAGCTGCTCAACAGCCCACGCTGCAATCTTGTGATCCGAGAGCAGTTCATCGCGCTCCGGAAACACCCCCCAGTCCCACAGACGTGAGCCTGGAAAAGTAGTGAGTTTCTTTTCAGGGTAGGGAGCAAAGCCACCAAACGAGCCGGCCCAGTTGGGAAGATACCTCTTGTTTTGATGCCCGTGGAAGATCTTGCCCGCTCCCGTCACATGATAGCCCTCCTGCTCAAAGCGTTTCGGCATCAGGGTGTTCTCACGGGCGACGGGTGACTCGGCCAGGTCGGGGCTCAGAAAGTAGATGCCGGTTGTCGCTGGGTAGAGCGAGGTCATCATGCTGGCGCGCGAGGGATTGCATACCGGCGACTGGCAATGAGCGTTGGTGAACAAGACTCCCCGCTCAGCGAGCCGGTCGATGTTCGGTGTTTTTGCCTGCGGATGGCCGCCCATGCAGCCGATCCAATCGTTGAGATCATCAATCGCAATCAGCAAGATGTTCGGCTGCCCCGGAGCAGCAGCCGAATGGTGAAGGGTGAAGAGTGAAAAATGAATGAGGACGAGGGTGAGGATGCGAGATGTTACAGCCGCGAGGCAATGCGTGAGCCATGTTGGTCTGCTTATCATCGTGCTACTGTATTATTGTTATCGGGATTCTCCTATTGTGTCTTCCACTTGAAGTTGGCAAAAATCACCTTGGTGATATCAAATCCCGCCTTCGGCCTGATCTCCATTTTTCCAACCTGTGACCAATCGCCCAGGCTTTGACCGTGAGCGTTTTTGAGCTGGTCGGCACTGATGGTCATGCTCTGCCACTCATTGGAGGCGGTGATCTCAAGCTCAATGCTGTGACGGCTGTTGGTACTGAGTGTCAGGGTCTGGGGCTGGGTGCAGTAGAACATGAACTCCAGTGAAGCGCCCTTGGGAGCCTTCCACTTGGGATCGGCAAACTGGGCGCTACTCGTTCCCCAGCGGTTGTCAATCGGGCGGAACCCCTCGATACCACCGACACCCTCGGCGGGTGCCGCGTAGCTCCACTGGCTGGCACCACCGGGAAGCTCATCTGACTTCTTGTCTGTGGCCACCGCATTGCCAAGTTCCGAGGGGATCACCGCTTCGAAATCCGAGGAAATCACCGCGTTGTTATCGTAGCGGATGTTAGCATAGGAGAAGACGTAATCATCCACGTTCATGACCGGCAGCTTGGCGACCCAAGTGTCACCCCTGCGCTCGGAGCTGACATCGCGCCAGTAACGCTCAATGTTATTGGATGTCTTGAGACACTGATAGACCTGGAGCTCCCTGATACGCCCGGGGCTTGCGGGTGTCAGCTGAAGTTCGACAACCCCGTCGGCACCGAGCACGATTTTAGACACCGGGCGGGCGGGCCAGAAGTGGTCATCGCCACGGACGTGTTTCTCGAGCCAGAGCTTGCAGTCATCACCCAGTTTTTCGGTGTTGTGATGACCCCGGGCCTGCACCGCAAAATCCCAGGGCACACCCGGCTTGAAATCCTTGAAGGTATCACAACCCCGCTCGTGACCACCGTGGTGGTCGTTGGATCCATTGAGCCACAGGCATGCTGCGTTAATATGAGGTGCGTGTGCCTGCGGAGCGAGGGTGGAGAGGAAGAGCTGCTGCCCGGGAGAAGGCGCGATTGTTTTTGCCGGCATATCGAATTTCCACACAGCGCGATCGCGGTAGTAGTTGATCCAGCCAATACCAAAGTAGGCAACCACGGCCTTGACCCGTGAATCCATGGCGAGGTTCCACATGATCGTGCCACCATAGGAGTAGCCCTTGGCTCCAATGCGGTTCTTGTCCACCTCCTTTTGCGCCAGGAGGTAGCTGAGCACGCGGCGCTGGATGGCATTCCAGAGGTAGTGTGATGTCGCCTTCGGGTCAGTCAGCTGGCTGCCATCCGGCATGCGGTCATAAATCAGGGCGTGGCCCATCTTTTTGGCCTCCATGTGGCCATGCTCCATGCCCTTGGGATACTTGGTGTAGTGAGGACGTACCGTAATGCCGGAGTAATCGTGTGCCATCACCGCCCAGCCATCCTCGACATACTTCCTGTCGGGATTAGGCCCAGCCATCCAGCCGTGCACATCCATCAGGCCGGGTGCGTTTTTCGCCCCCGCTTTGACGGCATACTTGCAAAACACGCGTATCTCTAGACCGTTCACGTAGGCGCTGATGTAGGAGTCACGGAAATAGATACCACCCTCGGTTTTCTCCAGGACGATCTCCTCCTTGAAGTCCCCTGCATCAGGATCGTAATCCTTCCACACATCCGGCGGAGTCTGGTACGAGGGAGCCGCCGTCACAGCGGGAAGAGAGAGCGCAAGTGCTGCGGAGCTGAAGAGAAGAAGTCTGCCAAGGGAATGTCTATGCATGGGGTGATGATTGGTTTTTTACAGCGATACGGATGATCCAGCCGGATCATGCTTGCTGACAAATGATCTGAGAGCAAGCCAAGGCCTCACGGAATATACGTTCCGGCACCGTCACTCCTTTCCCCTCTATTCGGCATCCTTGGAAGCGAACACCTTGGTGGGCTTCCCGGCTTTCAGACTCAAGTCCATGGTTGTGCCATCGTAGCGGACTTTCAGCAATGGAATGTCATGATCCGCGCGAAGTTCACAATCAACCAACTCACCATCCTTCCACTCGATGTTCAGTTCCACACCACCGCGTGCTCGCAGGCCGGTGGCCTTGCCGGATGGCCAGTTTTTGGGGAGGGCAGGTAAAATGCGAATGAGAGGCTTGGCGTCGAGTTCGCCGCCAGTGGGGTGGGATTGGAGGAGCATTTCCGCTACGCCTGAGGTGTAACCGAGGTTCGCCTCGATCTGGAAGAGGTTCTTCTTTCCTCCTTCTCGCTCGGGGCGGAAGCGGAGCGAGCGCAGGTCCCGAAGGGTGGTAGGGCCGCGCGGCGCGGGTTCAGAGGCGGGCACGGCGTTTCACATCCAGGT
>CAYXEC010000005.1:7669-58592 GCA_964463855.1 uncultured Verrucomicrobiales bacterium
CGCCACGTTGTTCGAGGAGGGCTTGTGCGGCCTTAGCCATTTCAGGAGTGTCCTCTGGTGTGATTTCGTAATAGGGATAGAGGCCGTAGAGTGGAGAGACGTGGCGGTGGCCGGGCTCGCGGGTTTCGTAGGGTTTGAGCCATTCCTGGAGGCACCCCGGCGTAGTCGGTGGTTGGTTCCTCGTTCTCAGTTGAGGCTGCCAGGCGGCCATCATTCATCGCTCATCAGCCCCGACTTGGTCGGGGCTATAGCACTTTCAGCTCTCTCAACCAGACGAGCAGATCCTCCGGCCACTGGCAGGAATCCGCGCCATTGCGCCCGAGGCCGAAGCCGTGGCCACCCTTGTCATAGAGCTTGAGCGCGGTGGCGACACCGGCTTTTTTCAGTGCCTCGTGCATCAGGATACTGTTCTCAGGTACGACGCCCTTGTCATCTCTGGCGTGGAAAAAGAAGCAGGGAGGTGTGTCCGCGGTGACGTTGCGATCGCACGAAATGGAGTCCAGTTCATCCTGGCTCGCCCCTGCGGGTAGCAGGGAGGCAATACAGCGGTGCTGGAACTTGGGATCACTGGTGATCACCGGGTAGCCGAGCACGGCGAAATCGGGACGCGCCGGGACCTTCGATATCGCATCCTCCCCGGCAACACACTTGGCGTAGAGGGTGGCTGCGGAGCCGGTCAGGTGACCGCCGGCAGAAAAGCCGAGAATGCCCACCCTGGCGGGATCGACACCGTACTTGCCCGCATGGTGGCGCACATGCTGAATGGCGCGCAGCGCGTCACTCACCGGCACGGGGTGGAGAAAGCGCGACTTGTCCCGGGCAGGCAGGCGGTACTGGAGCACAAAGCAGGTGATGCCCCGCTCACTGAAATACTCCGCCACGTCCGTGCCCTCGTGCTGGGCGGCCTGGATGGCATAGCCACCACCCGGGCAGATGATCATGGCCGGGTTGGTGGATTCTTCGGAACCCGCCGCACTTTTCTGCGCTGGATAAATAAGGAGACGTGGACAGTGGACCAGAGAGATTGCTGTGGGTCTTTTGGGCTGTCGCTCAGCAGCTTGGGTGCTCTCGATCCCCGGGGTACCCTCTGGCCAGATGGTCACTTGCTCCGCTTCGGCCTCGGCATGCACGGTGGAGGCCAGGGTGAGCGAGAGAGTCAGCAGGGCGGAAAAACAGAAGCGGATCATGATTGCGGATTACGCGCTGGGACGGGGGAATTTGTCAAGCAATGGCCGCTGTGCGGTTGCTGCTGGTTCTTGGTTCTGCCGCAGGCACCCCGACACGGTCGGTGGTTGGTTGCTTGCCACACGACGACGCTGAGCGGTCGCTACGCGACGCAAAGCCTTTTGAAACCGCATTCCGTGGGTTGAAACCCACGGCTAACATGAATTGTCGCCATGCGACATAGACGACCATTTCAGCTTTTGCCGCAGGCACCCCGACATTGATGCCCGCCGACCCACGGCGTGCACTGCTTCGCAGCACGGTCGCGATGCTCCCTGTCCATCTCGTTCCACTCGGTTGTCGGTGGCTGCTTTCAACTTTCAGCTTTTGCTGGCTACGCCAGCACCCCTTTCACCACGTGGGCGTGCTCAACACCGGTAAGGCGCTGGTTGAGGCCCTGGAAGAGGTAGGTAAAGCGCTCGTGGTCAATGCCCATGCAGTGCAGCATGGTGGCATTGAGGTCGCGGATGTGCACGGGATCCTTGACGATGTTGTAGGAGAAGTCATCGGTCTCACCGTAGGTGACGCCTCCCTTGATACCGCCACCGGCCAGCCACATGCTGAAGCAGCGGCCGTGGTGGTCACGCCCGCTGCCAAGGGATCCCTGGCTGTAAGCGGTGCGGCCAAACTCACCACCCCAGATCACCAGGGTGTCATCGAGCATGCCGCGTTGTTTGAGATCGGTCACCAGGGCAGCAGAGGCCTGGTCCGTATCCTTGCACTGGGCTTGGAGGTGCTGCTTGAGTTGTCCATGCTGGTCCCAGCCGCGGTGGAACAGCTGGGAGAAGCGCACGCCGCGCTCCGCCATGCGGCGGGCGAGCAGGCAGTTGTAGGCGAAAGTACCTGGCTGTCTTGCGTCCTCTCCGTAGAGGTCAAAAGTACTCTGTGGTTCGTCAGAAAGGTCGGCAATTTCCGGGGCAGCGGTCTGCATGCGGAAGGCCATCTCATACTGGGAAATGCGGGTGGCGATCTCCGGGTCACCATGGTGCGCCAGCTTCATTTCATTGAGTGCGGCGATTTTATCAAGCTGGGCGCGGCGGTTCTCACGGGAAATGCCGGGAGGGTTGTTCAAGTAGAGCACGGGGTCGTCACCACTGCGCAGGAGCACGCCCTGGTGGTTGGAGGGCAGGAAACCACTGCCCCAGAGGCGGGAGAAGATCGGCTGGCCCGGGTTCTTGCCATTGCCCTGGGAGAGTAGGACGACATAGGAGGGCATGTTCTGGTTATCGCTCCCAAGACCGTAGCTGGCCCAGGCGCCCGCACTGGGCTGGCCCGGGATCTGCGAGCCAGTGTTAATCAGGGTAATGCCGGGGTCGTGGTTGATGGCCTCGGTGTGCATGGAGCGCACCACGGCGATGTCATCAACAATCTGTGAGGTATAGGGCAAGAGGTCACTCATCCAGGTGCCGCTCTTGCCATGCTGGGCGAAGTTGCCCAGTGAGCCAAACAGCGGGAAGTTCTTCTGATTGGCGGTCATGCCGGTGAGGCGCTGGCCCTGGCGCACGCTGTCGGGAAGGTCCTCGCCCTCGCGTTTCTTGAGCTCCGGCTTGTAGTCAAACAGGTCAATGTGGGAGGGACCCCCGGACATGAACAGGTAGATGACCCGCTTGGCCTTGGGCCTGAAGTGGGGCAATCCCGGCAAGCCGGTGCCATCATCCAAGAGCCCCATCTTGGTTCCGGTCTTGGTGTTGGCGGCGCCGAAGAGTTTGTTGGCACCCAGCATGGAGCCCAGCGCGATGCTGCCGAGGCTGCCGTAGGAGCGGTGCAGGAAGGTGCGGCGGCTGATCTCGCGGTTGAAGTTTTGAAATGCGTCCAGGTTCATGGTGATGGCTTGGCTAATGACTTACTCGCGAGAGCTTACTCACGGGTGATGGTTTCATCCAGGTTGAGGATCAGGGCGGCCACGGCGGTGAGGGCGGCCGTTTGATTTTTCTGCTCGTCCCCGAGCTTGGTGAGTTGCTCGAGTGGGGCCTTGCCGTAGCGCAGGTAGTTGTCCCGTTTTTTGGGTTCCTGGCTGAAGTAGGCGAGCTGTTCGTCGTAGGCGGCCTTGAGCAGCCCGGCCTCCTTGCCGGAGGGCTGACGCGCGGTGGCGAGGCGGAAGCCGTGCTGGATTTGCCCCGTGGGCTCGTCACCGGCCTTGAGCATGCGCTGGGCAAGCCCGTGGGCAGCCTCGCTATACTGCGGTGCGTTGAGCAGGGCGAGGGACTGCAGCGGGGTGTTGGTCAGGGCCCGGCGGGCGGAGCAGGTCTCGCGGTTGACGGCGTCAAAGGTGGTCATCATCGGGGGCGGCAGGGTGCGCTTCCAGAAGTGGTACATGCTGCGCCGGTAGCCATCCTGATTGGTGTCCGGATAAAACTGGGATGCGGTCCAGCGGCCGTGGGCATAGAAGCTGATCTCCTTCCACAGGCCGTGCGGCTGCACCGGGTAGGAACTTGGGCCCCCCACCCTCGGGTTGAGCAGGCCACCGATGGCCAGCGCGTTGTCCCGGACATACTCGGCGGAGAGTCTGAATCTCGGGGCGCGGGCCAGCAGGCGGTTGTAGGGGTCGGCCTCCTGCAACTCGGCCGTGCTGCGGGAGGACTGGCGATAAGTCTGGGAGGTGAGCATCAGCTTGACGAGCTGGCGCAGGTCCCAGCCACTGGCGACAAACTCGGCCGCGAGCCAGTCAAGCAGCTCGGGATGCGATGGCCACTCACCCTGGGAACCGAAGTCCTCCGCAGTTTTGACAATACCGGTGCCAAAAATCATCTGCCAGTAGCGGTTGACAATCACCCGTGCAGTCAGTGGGTTGGAAGGGTCAATCAACCAGTCCGCCAGGGCAAGGCGATTGGGCTTGACGCCCTCCGGCAGCTCGCCGAGGGAAGCAGGCACTCCGCCAGTAACCTCGCCGAGTGGTTTGTTGTACTCGCCACGGTCCAGGATGTGGGTCTTGCGGTCCGGCTTGGTCTCATCCATGATCATGACGCTGGTTTTGCCATGGAACATGGCGCTCTTGAGCACTTCAATTTCCTTGTTGATGTTGATTGAGAGCAAGCTCATCTCAGCATTATCAATACCAAAGCTGTTGATGATTTGCCGTTGCTTGGCGGGATCGCGCAGGTGGTCCGGCTTCCTCAGCTCGGCGAGGATGGGCTCGAGGCTCTTGGGCCTGAGCCGCTGGTATCTGTCCAACACGTCTCCCCACGGCCCGGAGCCCAGGGGTTGCACCACTGCCGCCGGGGTGAAGCCGCCCACCGTGGCTTTCTTCTCCCAATTCCCGGGTGCCTTGACCGAGGCCTGCCAGCTGCTGTCCGTGACGATGTGATTACCATCCGAGGAATGCATGTAGGCAAACAGGGCCGCCAGCCCGGCTCCAAACTCCCAGTCCGTGCCCTTGATGGCGATGAGATTGTTGCCTTTCCTGAGCCGCGGGGTGATGTTGATCACGGTGGGCTCACGCCAGTCCTTGTTGCTCTGGACCTTGTGGCCGTTGATCCAGATGTCCGCCTCGTTGTCACAGCTAACGAACAGCTGCACGAGCTTCGGCACTGTGGCCAGCTTGAAGCTCTTGCGGAAGTGGGTGAAGGTATGGCCACTGCCCTCCTTGTTGATCCAGATCCAGGAAGGGCTCTGACCCTTGAGCTTGGGGTCTTTGGCGAACTGCTCCTTGAGCTGGGCGGCAGTCTGCACAGGGAAGTCGGAGCCCACGCCCTTGAGGGTCTCGGGTTTTGCAAGGATGGAGGCCTCCCATTGTTTGCGGGCCTTGCCGAGGTAGATCTCGGGGAAAAGCCGGTGCTGCTCAAGCATGTCGATGCGTTTCTGGCAATCCGCCTTGAAGGCGTTCTGGTCCTGCAGGAAGGGCTCCACCTGGATGACCGGGTTGGTGTTGCCTCCCCCGCCCGCTCCCGTGCCGGGCTCACTGGAGTGGTTAAAGAAGGCGAAGAAGCGGAAATACTCCTCCTGGGTGATGGGATCATACTTGTGATCGTGGCACTGGGCGCACTTGACGGTGAGGCCGAGGAAGGCGGTGGACACGGTGTCGATCTTGTCCGCGATGGATGATACCCGGTATTCCTCCGGAATGGTGCCGCCCTCGTGGGTGTTCATGCTGTTGCGCAGGAATCCGGTCGCCACCTTCTGCATCACTGTGGCGTTGGGCAAGAGGTCACCTGCCACCTGCTCACGGATGAACTGGTCATAGGGCATGTTGTTGCGGAAGGCCTGGATGACCCAGTCCCGCCAGGCCCACATGTCGCGGTGGTCATCCACCGAGTAGCCATTGGTGTCCGCGTAGCGCGCCACGTCGAGCCAGTCCAGAGTCAGGCGCTCGGCAAAGGCGTCGCTCTTCATCAGCTTCTCAATGGTTGCCATGTACCCCGCTTCCGGGTCGGCGAGGAAGGCGTCCACTTCCTCCAAGCTTGGTGGCGTGCCGGTGAGGTCCAGGTGTAAACGCCGCAGCAAGGTCTCGGGTGCGGCTGATTGGGAAAAGCCCATGCCTTTGCTCTGCAGGCGGGCGGCGATGAAGTGGTCAATGGGGTTGTCACTCTCTCCCGCTTGCGGTGGCTCGGGCCGCTTGACCGGTTCAAAGGCCCAGTGGCCGGTGTAGGGGGCCCCTTCCGCGATCCAGCGCTGGAGCAGGGCGATTTCCTCCTCGCTGAGCGGGTTCTTATGCTTGGGAGGCGGCATGAGCTCCTCCTCGTCATCAGTAATGATGCGCTTGATGATCTCGCTGTTTTCCGGATCTCCTGGTACAATGGCAAAATACCCGCCCAAGTCGGCAAAGGCACCTTCCCTGGTGTCCATGCGGTAGTCGGCATCCCGGTCCTGGGAGTCCGGGCCGTGGCAGGCAAAGCACTTCGCAGAGAGGATCGGGCGGATGTCCCGGCTGAAGTTCAGCGGCTCCGGCTCGGCGGTGGCTGTTACTCCAGCCACAGCAGCCGGCAACAAACAGCAGCCTGTCAATTTGCTCAAAAACTTCATTTATTCTTTTTACGGTGTCTTAAATCAGGCCTTTCAGGCAGTCCGGCTTTTTTGCCCCTCGGTGACACAACTGCACATTGAGCTGTATTTCTAATGTGTAAGGTAAGTTGAGTGTAATCCACTGCAAAAATGCGACTAAAACCGGTCAAGATTGCGACGAGTAAGATAACCCATAACCATATGTAAGGGAGTGACAAGATAGCAACGCGTGCCCATCTGTCTACCCCTCTTTTTTGAGGGGAGGCCACCCGGCTCACAGCACTGGCGGAGGGCCGACTGACTTGCCGGTCTTTTTATCAAGCGGGAACTTCGGCTGCCAGGTCGGGTGGTCCTTCATGAGCCAGGCAGCGATTTCACGGGAGAGCCGGGCCGCGAGCTGCGGCTTCTTCCCGATCATGTTGTGCTGCTCAGCCACATCGTCCGTGATGTTGCAGAGTTCCCAGGCATCTGCCTCGTAGAAATAGAGCAGCTTGTAACGTTTGCCCTCAACTTCATCAACAACCTGTTTTTCTGATCATGTCTTGGATTTGTTTTTATCCGTTAAATATTGAAGGCGTGGCTTTATTTTTTGGCCTTGTTGCGCCAGTCGTTGGCCTTGTTGTAACCGGGGTTGGCGGTAGTCATGGCAGAGCCGGATTCCTTGCGCCACTTATGCAGCATGGTTTTCATCTTGGCAGCGAGCTCGGGTTTTTGCGCGGCCAGATCGTTGTGCTCACCGACGTCCTCGGCGAGGTTGTAGAGCTCAAGCTTGCCGGTTTCATAGACCTCGATGAGTTTGTAATCCCCCATGCGCACGGCTCCTGCCGGGCCCATGGTGTTGATATGGTGGTAGTGTGGGTAGTGGAAGTAGATGGCCTCGCGCTCAAGAGTTTTGTCCCCACCATCTAGCAGGCGCTTCAGGCTGACGCCATCGACGTGCTGCCCAGGGAGTAATGGCAAGCCTGCAAGATCAAGCAAGGTAGGGTAGATATCCGTGCTGACCGCGGGCACATCGACTTCCTGACCCGCTTTCACTCCGGCGGGATAGTTGATAATGAGAGGGCTGCGAATCCCGCCCTCGTAGACCCATGCCTTGCCACCGCGCAGTGGCAGGCTGGAGGTGGGCGAGTTGGGCCCGGAGCCGGTGGAAAGGCCACCGTTGTCAGAGAGGAACACGACGATGGTGTTTTGCGCGATGCCCTTTTTTTCCAGGGTTTTGAGAATGCGGCCGATGTTCTCATCCATGCTCTCGACCATGCAGGCGTAGGGCACGCTGGCCTGCACCCGGCGCGACACACTCTGGTGCTCCTTGACGCCCTCGGCCGGCTGCTTGTCCAGGCCCATGGCCCTGGCTTTTTGCGCGTATTTTTTCAGTCTGGTTTTGTCCGGGATGATCGGGGTGTGCACGGTGTAGTACCACAGGTTGAGGAAGAAAGGTTTCTCCCCCTGCTCTTCAATGTAGGAGATTGCCTTGTCGGTGAGCACGTCGGTCAGGTAGTCGCCCTCCTTGCCGTCCTCCATGTCCGGCACATTCGTGCTCGGGTGCTGTTTACTCTTATAAGGGAAATAGTAGTCGCCCGGCTGGCCCATGCTGTGACCGGCGATATTAAGCTCAAAGCCATTGGCCTCCGGGTAGTGCTCCCTCCCCTTCATGTGGTGTGCCTGCAGGTGCCACTTGCCGATGTGGGCGGTGGCGTAACCCGCCTGCTTGAGTGCCTCGGCCAGAGTGATGTCATCCAGCGGCATGTTGCCCACCACCTCAGGCGGGCTGAGTTGGTGGCCAGCGCCCATGGCTCCGCGTGAGCCGCTGTGGTTGCTGAGCCCAATACGACTTGGGTACTTGCCAGTGAGGATACTCGCACGCGTAGGTGAGCATACGGGATTGGCCGCATAGGCGTTGGAGAAAAAGGCACCCTCTTTGGCAAGCCGGTCCAGATTGGGTGTCTCGTAAAACTTGCTGCCCGTGATTCCCAGATCCGCCCAGCCGAGGTCATCGATGAGAAAGAGAACGATGTTGGGCCTGCTCTGCTGCGCACGAGCATCCGTAGCCACAAAACAAATGAGACATGTGAGGAGTGTAAGCCATTTTTTCATAGTGTGGGAGGCCCTGTCGGGGATCCAATATTACGCTTAGCCAAGTCTGTATCTTACAGGCTGATGCGTAAACCACGGAGTTGCGGCTTTTCCCTTGCAAAGGCATCCAAGCAGACGGATATTGCCGCCGATGATGCCGCACCCTTCAGCCCACTCCGTGATGATCAGGCTCATCACAATCATGGCAGTTGGCATGGTCTGCTTGTTGCCGACCAGAGGCATTTGCCAGAGCTACCAGCCGAGCCGGGAATTGCCCCCGGTGGTGACCCGTGAATTTCGCGCTGCCTGGGTGGCCACGGTGTTCAACATCGACTGGCCCAGCCGCAAGGGTCTCTCCAAGTCCGCCCAGCAGGGTGAGCTGCGTGCCATCCTCGACCAGATGGTGAGGCTCAATCTCAACGCTGTGATTTTCCAGGTGCGTCCTAACGGAGATGCGCTTTACAGCTCCGGCATCGAGCCGTGGAGCCCCTGGCTGACGGGAACCATGGGACGATCACCCGGCTATGACCCCCTCTCCTTCTGCATCTCCGAAGCCCACGCACGAGGCATTGAGGTTCACGCCTGGTTCAACCCATTCAGGGCACTGCCCAATGCCGACATGCCCACTTCCGGGGACCATGTTTGCCGCACCCACCCGTCCCATATCTGCGATTTCAAAACCTATCGCTGGATGAATCCGGCAAGCAGTTTTACCCGCCAGCGCGCCATCTCTGTCATTGTCGATGTCACCAAACGCTACGATGTCGACGGCATTCACATCGATGATTACTTTTACCCGTATCCGGATCTGGCAAAAAACGGCCAGCACAAGCAGCACTTCCCGGATGGCAAGGACCCTTCACAAAGACGGGGCTATGTAGATAGCTTCGTTGAGGAAATGTATGACTCGGTGAAACGCACCAAACCGTGGGCGCGCGTCGGTATTAGCCCCTTTGGCATCTGGAGACCTGGTGTTCCCTCCGGGACCACGGCGGGTGTCGATGCCTATGAGCATCTTGCCGCAGACTCACGCAAGTGGTTGCAAAAAGGCTGGTGTGATTATCTCTCACCCCAGCTCTACTGGCGTATTGAAAGCCCACAGAGCTACACCCGCCTATTGAGCTGGTGGCGCGAACAGGGGCATCGTCCGGTGTGGCCGGGTATTGCCACTGCCCGGGTAAAAAGCTCTGAGGATCCGGGGCGCCCTGCCAGCGAGATTCTCAATCAGGTGAATCTGTCTCGCAGCATAGGTAAAAACTACGCCGGCCACGTCCACTGGAGTGTCAAGTCACTGCGCGAGAACCGCGGGGGTGTCACCTCCGCCCTTGCCAAAAACACCTACCAGGGAGCAGCCCTTGTGCCCCCCATGCCCTGGATGAGCCAGGCCATGCCGGCCACCCCCGGACTCAGCGCCAAGGCATCCGGCAAGAGCACGTATGCCAATTGGTCGCCTGTGAGGGGGGCCTCCAAATACGCAGTGCAAGCGCGCTACGGCAAAAACTGGTTCACCGTCAAAGTAGTGCCCGCCTCAGCCACAAGCCTCACGCTAAGCGGCAACCCTGAGGCGATCGCGGTGAGCTCGGTGGATCGCTACGGCACGACGAGCAAGCCGAGTGTGGTTACCCGCTGATTGGCCCAGACCTGGGATCAGGCCTTGGCGGCAGCACGCAGCTCAGATAAGCTCCTTGTCCTGAGCGATGGACCTTACCGTCTTCTCGGAAATGAGCCCTTTCTCGTATAAATGCTCCAGCGCCATGTCCATGGTCATCATGCCCTCTTTCTGAGCCGTCTCCATGGCCCCCTTGAGCAGGTGGGTTTTATTGTCCCGTATGTTGGCCCTGACTGCGAGGGTTCCCTTGAGAATTTCAAAAACGCCAATGCGCCCATTGCCATCCATGCGCGGCAACAGGCGCTGAGCTGCGATGCCCACCAGGCAGGCGGAGAACTGCGACCGGATCTGGTTCTGTTGATGTGCTGGAAAACTGTCGATGATGCGGTCAATGGTCTGCACCGCATCGTTGGTGTGCAGGGTGGCCAGCACCAGATGCCCGGTTTCTGCCGCTGTCAGGGCTGCTGCAATGGTCTCAGGGTCACGCATCTCACCTATGAGAATCACGTCCGGGTCCTGACGCAGGACATACTTCATGGCATGTTGATAGCTCAATGTGTCTGCGTGCAACTCGCGCTGTTCAATGACGGCCCTCTGGTTGCTATGTACATACTCGATGGGGTCCTCAATGGTGATGATATGGCATGAGCGTGTCCTGTTGATCTGATCAATAAGGCACGCCAGGGTGGTCGACTTGCCCTGCCCCGTGGGCCCGGTGATCAATACCAGCCCGTTCATGCTATTGATCATATCAATGACAGGCACGGGCAGGCCCAGCTCGGCTGCACTCGGTATTCTCTGGTTAATGACTCTGATGGCACAGGAGACAGTGCCTTTCTGATAGAAACCGTTAACCCGGAAGCGGTGATGACCCTCGTTGCCATTACTATCCGGCAATGTCACACTCAGAGCAAAGTCGATCTCCTTGTTTTCCTCAAAATCGGCCCGCTGGCGGCGGTTAAGCAGGCTGAAAAGAAGGTTCCTGGTGTCAGAGGCATTGAGCTCGTCCGCGTTCGTTTTGAGCAAATCCCCATTGACCCGGAGTATCGGCACGTTACCCGCACTGATGAGCATATCCGATGCCCCGTAATGGAGCGCGGACTTCAGCAAGCTCTTCATCGAGGTCTTGATCACGCCCTTGACGGCCCCACTGGCACGCAGGGTGTCAATGCCTGTCTCCATCCCCTGCATGAGCAGTTGCAATTCATCACGCTTGTCCGCCGAGTTGAGCGCTGTTTCAGGACTAATGAGCTCATCCTCCACCATCTTGATGAGTACCCGGTTAAAGCTAATCATGCCCTCCGAGCTACCCGCCTTGATCGCCTCTCCGATATCCTCGATTCTCTGTCTGGCAATGAGCTTGGCCATGTGAGGCGTGTTGATGAGGCACTCAACCGCGGGCACCATGCCCTCTCCATTGATACGGGGCAGCAGACGCTGGGAAATGATGCCCTTAAGCGCCAGAGAGAGATCCAGGGCAAACTGATGCCTCTGACCCTCCGGCACGTAATTGAGCATGCGCTCCAAAGTTTGCTCGGCATCAACGGTGTGCAGGGTCGATATCACCAGGTGGCCGGTCATGGCCGCGGCCAGAGCGGTTTGGATGGTCTCAAAATCCCTCAACTCACCTATGAAGATCACATCAGGGCTTTGCCGGACCACCGCCCTCAATGCCGAGCTGAAATCCTTTGTATCAGAACCAATTTCGCGCTGGGTGATATGGCTTTGCTGCTCGCGGTGCACGAACTCGATCGGGTCCTCGATGGTGACGATATGCCTCCGGGAGTGGCTGTTGATGTAATGCAGCATCGCAGCCATGGTTGATGACTTGCCGGAGCCAGTGGAACCCGTGACCAGAATCAAGCCCCTGGGTTCTTGCGCGAGTGTCTCAACAACAGGTGGCAAGCCAAGCTCGTCAAAATGCATCGCTCCGGAGGGGACTTTCCGACCCACCACCGAGATCGCTCCAAGCTCGAAACCGAGATTGAGACGGAACCTCTCCTCAGGCGAGATGCTGAAACCCAAATCCAGGTCTCTCTCGCTAACCAGCCGATCCCAGATGCCCGGTGGCAGGTGGTCGGCAAAGAAGGCAAGCAAGTCCTCCCTGGTGATGACCTGCTCTGAAAAATGATCCAATTTGCCTAGACGCCTCACCATGGGAGCCTTGCCTTCCGTGAGAAAAACGTCCGAAACACTCTCCTGCTTCAGAGCCTTGAATAAATCGATAATTGCCATGTCCTTGCAACAGCGCCGGGAGACATTTTTTTGGCGCAGGATCTTTCTATGAATACCAGCGCTTTTTGTAAAGCCACTTCAAGTCATCTGCATGGAGCAATGGCTCCACTCACAGCTCACCGGAGAGGAAAATACCGCTGCATGGTGAATTTTGATTGCACAAAGCATGGTTTGGGATTTTATCACCGCGCCCCCCTTCCCAACAGAAGCATGGATCGAATCAGAATCTTCATTTATTGCAGCGCAGCCATTCTCTGTGGCTGGTTGACCGCAGCCTACACCTACCAGTCAGGCCCGGTCAGAGCGGTGGAAGCTCAGACAAGTGCCGGGACTGCAACTCCCCCAGCCACCGAGAGCTCCAAACCCACTGCCCAATCAGGGGAGGAAAATCCCCAGGAATCACTCGACACCATGGCCACACTGAAAAACCAGTGATTTGCCTTCTGGAGGGGCGGCCCAAGGGCGTCAAATTAAGCGGCCTGCACGGCGGCTATATTGACAAAAAATGACTTTCAACTTTTGTTAGTTTTTTTGTTCAAAAAAAATTGAACTTAATTTTCCGGGGTGCTAAATTCCTACGTAATGCACCCGGACAGACCAGCTCAACCGGAAACCCCGCCTATTGATCAGCGGCTGATCTCCTTCTTCAAGGATGGAGCCAAAATCGCAGGCTTGCCCGCCTCTGTGGGCGAGATTTACGGGCTCTTGTTCGCCTCCCCCAAGCCCCTCACCATGGCCGACCTGGTGGAACGCCTCGCTATTAGCAAGGGGTCAGCGAGTCAGGGCTTGAAGATGCTGCGCACCCTGGGTGCCGTGCGCGATGTGGAATACGACAATGAACGCAAGGCCTACTTTGAAGCGGATGTTGAGCTGAAAAAACTTGTCGGTGGTTTTATTCGTGAACAAGTTCGGCCACACATCACCAGCGGCACTCAAAAGCTCAGCGCGCTTGAAGAGCAGCTTGAGACCATTGGCGAGCCCGAATTACGAACCTTTTACGAAAACCGCATCAAAATCATCAAGCGATGGTCCGGCAAAGCCAATCTGGTGTTACCCCTGCTGCAAAAGTTCCTCGGTGAGTAAGATACAGCATCATGAGTATAACAGATCCAGTCAAATCATCCGGCACTGAAGATTACGCATGGTACTGCGTGCGCACCAAACCCAAGCGCGAACACATCGCGGCCAAGGCCATGGACCAACTCGAAGGTGTAAGATCCTTTTGCCCGCGGCTGCGCTATCGCAAGGCCACACGGCGAGGCAAGGTGTGGTGGGTGGAAGCGATGTTTCCGGGCTACGTGTTCGCCTTCTTCTCCCGTGCCGAAAACGAGCGCAACATTGTCCATACCAACGGGGTGATGACGATCCTCAAGTTCGGAGATTACGTTCCTGAAATCCCCGGCTCGTTCATCGCCGAGCTTCACGAGCAAATGCAGCAGTTCAGTGAGGGAGAGGATGACACCATGACCCTGGAGCCGGCTGTCAGTGTGGGAGATGAGGTGGAAATCGCCCACGGTGCCTTCCAGGGTTTCCAGGGCACTGTTGTTGAAGTGCTTCCGGCTCAGGAGCGGGTCAAGCTGCTGACGGAATTCCTTGGCAATCGCCAGGTGGTCGAGGCGGACCTCTTGTCGCTGCTGCTGCCCAACAAGCCCATCCCTGAGTAGGGTTGATCCCCTCCCGGCCACCAAAAAGCACTTTTTATTCGAATGCGCGCAAGTAATCAGTCACTTGCGCGTATTTTTATACACTGCCGACAACTCGCATGATGATGAAAATACACGCCACCAGACGCATTGCCCTTCCACTGATGGTCTCGCTCATCGCAGGTTTGGACTTCAGCCGCGCGGAAAGCCTGCCTGCCCTGATTGGCAACCAGGCGCCTCAGGACTTCACAAGCATGTGGGCCGGCTATGATCCACGTGCCGAGCCACTCGATACCGAAGTACTCAAGCAATGGGAGGAGGATGGGGTGGTCATGAAGATCCTGCGTTACCGGGTGGGCATCTTCAAAGGCCAGAAGGCGATGATGGCAGCCGTTTATGGCTACCCGAAGGTGGCCAGCAAGCTACCCGGGCTTGTGCAAATCCACGGTGGCGGCCAGTACGCGGACTACAAGGCCGTGCTCACCAACGCCAGGCGCGGTTACGCGACCATTTCCATCGCCTGGGCTGGGCGCCTCACCGCTCCCGATTACCATGTTGCCCCCAATGTGGTGAAGCTATTCTGGGATGGGCAAAAAGATCATCCACATTATAAAATCACCACAGATTGGGGTGCTCTGGATGCCTATCATGCACCCAGCAAAAAGGACAAGGATGCCTTCGGCTGCATCCCCGCCTACGAGTGGAGTCTTGACCCCGTCAAATCGCCCCGCAACAGCTCCTGGTTTCTCTGCACCATGGCGGCACGCCGCGCACTGACCTTCCTTGAGCAGCAGCCTCAGGTTAATGCCAACAAGCTTGGTGTCTACGGCCACTCCATGGGGGGCAAGCTCACCGTGCTCACTGCCGCGGCGGACAAGCGCGTCAAGGCGGCCGCCCCCTCCTGTGGTGGCATCAGTGACCGTGGCAACAAGGACCCGCTGCACAGCAACACCGTGGGCGACTCTCCGAACCTCAAGCAGATAAGTTGCCCTACCATTTTCCTCAGCCCCGCCAATGATTTCCACGGGCGCATTGCGGACCTTATCGTTGCTGCGGATGAACTGGGTGAGAACGATTGGCGGGTCACCTGCTCCGCCCACATCAACCACAAGGACCTGCCGGAAAACGAGGTCGCCACCCAGCTCTGGTTTGACCAGCACCTCAAGGGCACGTTCAAATGGCCGGCTACACCTGCCGGCAACCTCATCCTTGAGACAAACAGCGGCACACCCCGCTTCCAAGTCAGACCGGACAGCTCCATGCCCATCGCCGCAGTCGACATCTACTACAGCCAGCATGTCACCCGCGAAGACCAGCGCGATGACAGGGAAAACAGCATTAACCGCTTCTGGCACCATGCCCGTGCCTGCTTCAAGGATGGTGTCTGGTGCGCAGACTTGCCTCTCTCCACCACCGGTGAACCACTCTGGGTATACGCCAACGTGCTTTACAAGCTCCCCTTCCCCGTCACCGGGGCGGGATATTATTACGGCATCTACAATACCGAGCATTTCAACCTGTCCTCCCTGCTACAGATAGCCACTCCCGGGCAACTCGCCGCCGCCGGGCTCAAGGCGACTCTCAAAGCTGACAAGGTGATCGAAGCCTTCGCCGATGACTGGCGCAAGGAATGGTTCACGACCATGCCTGCAGAATGGGCACGCCAGACCCACAAGATCTTCCATCCCCTGTGGAAAGCACCAGAGGGCGCCCAACTCTGCCTGGAGGTATCCTGCGAACAGACCAACAAGATGGTCATCGGCGTCGATCATTACGCAGCTGAGATTGCTCTCACCGGCGGCAAGGACTCCCAAAGTGTCACCCTCACGCCTGCCGACTTCCGGGATGCGGATGGCAACACCCTCAACTCCTGGCAAGGCACCAAGGAGCTGAGTCTGGCACCCTCCATGACACTCAAATCAAAGAAGGAGGGCAGCCAACCACTCAAGCTCGGATCCGAACCATGGCAAGGTAACCCACCCCGGTTCAGCTCACTGGGCTGGGTTGATTCTGCACCTTGACAGGTTTCGCCTGCCTCCCTATCCATACTGACTATTCCCCGATGATCATGCGTACCATATCCATAACCATTCTCGCCATTTGCGCCCTCGTTTTACCGTTAGCAGCCGAGGACCAACGCCCCGCCAAGCCCAACATCATTCTCATGTTCGTCGACGACCTCGGCTGGCAGGATGTAAAATGCTATGATGTGGACAAACCAAGCCCCATGGAAACCCCCAACCTCGATGGCCTTGCCAAGCGGGGGGTCCAGTTCTGGAACGGTTACTCGCCCGCACCCACTTGCGCCCCGTCCCGCTGTGCACTCATGAGTGGAGTGCATCCGGCACGCGCCCAGAAGACCCACGTGGTCGGCGGCACCCCGCCCCACCCTCACCACAGTGTCGGCAGCACGGTCATGGCTCCGTGGTACAGTGGCCGCATGCCTGAGGACACCTTCACCATCCCGCGGGCACTCAAGGCGGAGGGCTACGCCACTGGACACACAGGCAAATGGCACATCGCCGTGGAACACCACGCCTTCCCCCAGCCCATGGATGTGGGCTTTGACTTCACCACCCACCGCCACGGCGTGAATAGCCGTGGTGCTCAGAGCGGTATGGGCAACCGGCTGGAGGGTTTTGCCACCACCGCCAAGGATGACCCCTACCGGCTCGATGAAAACGGATTCCCCAACGACCTCGTTACCAACGAGGCGATCAAGTTCATCGACGACAACAAGGAGAAGCCCGTGTTCCTTTACTACGCAACCTGGCTGGTCCACACGCCCATTCAGACCCGCAGCAAGGCCCTGCTGGAGAAATACTGTAAAAAACTCGGCGTGGATTACCCGACCGAGCCGATGGACTGGACCCTGAAGGGGCAGCGCAACCCCCACTATTGCGCCATGGTCGAGATGCTCGACTACTATGTGGGGCAAATCATCTCCTACCTGGAAACCACCGATGACCCTCGCTGGCCAGGGCACAAGCTTATTGAAAACACCTACCTGATCTTCACCTCCGACAACGGCGGCATGGAAGCTTCCGGCAAGGAGATCATCACCGACAACTACCCCCTGGACAAGGGCAAGATCGACGCCAAGGAGGGCGGTGTGCGAGTGCCCTTCTTCATTGCCGGCCCGGACATTGCCAAGGGCGTGCAGTCCGACGTGGTGATCAATGCCCTGGACCTCTACCCGACCATTCTCTCATGGGTAGGCACCGAGCCCCGGGAGGGCAAAGTAGTGGACGGCTCGGATCTCTCCACCCTGCTCAAGACAGACCCCACCAGGGCGGAACTGGTCAAGGATGCCAGCGGCACGACCCGGGACACCATGGTCTGGCACTTCCCCCATGGCCCCATGCAGAGCACCATCCGCATCGGCGGCTACAAGCTCATCCGCAACCTTAACCATCTCTTCCATCCTTCGACTCCCCAGTTTGAGCTCTACGAGCTTTACGATGCAAACGGCAAGCGCGTGGATATCGAGGAGGCCAATAACCTCGCCGACAAGGATCCCGAGCGGACCCGGAAAATGGATCAGCGCCTCACGGAGATCCTCGGGGAAATGGATGCGAGCATGCCGCTCTACAACCGCCACGGACGCTACGTCTCGGCAGCCTTCAAAAAGAGTGTGCCCACCGCACTTGAACACAGCAAGAACGGCAACGAGGTGAGCCTCAGCTACAAGGAAAATGGCGCTGCTCTGAAGAAGGCTTATATCGTCTACACCAACAACGGCGGCCTTGAATACGAGGAGTGGTTCCGTATTCCCGCCACGATCAACGCAGACAAGACCGTTTCTGCGACGCTCCCTGCGGGTGCCACCCACTACTATTTCAACCTCGTGGATGCCAACCAGGTTCTGGTCAGCCACCCGGAGTGCCCTGACCTCAGAACCCACAACGAAGCCACCTCCAAGGCACTGGGCAAAAAAGCAAACAAGAGCAGCTACACCCACTTCGCCCTCAGCGCCAAGCCCTAGAAATCATCCATCCTTCAGTTATCATGACCAAGAACATATTTTTCACCACGATCTTTGCCTCCCTTGCCATCACGGCCTGTGATCAGAAGAAGGCATCACAGACAGGCCATACCGGCAATTGCTGCCCTCCTCCCTCTGAGATCACGGCACCAAGCACCGCTGCCCCGACCGCCCCAAGCGCTGCCGAGATTGAGCAGACTGCCATTCCCCAGCTCACCGAAACCCCCGAACAGCTCGAAGAGCGCCTCAAGTGGTTCCGCGATGCCAAGTTCGGCCTCTTCATTCACTGGGGACCCGCCGCCATCAGTGGCGAGGAAATCAGCTGGGGCATGAAGGACCGCATCGAGGGCGGGGACAAACACAAGGTCGTGCCACGTGAGACCTACATGAATCTCTACAAGGACTTCAACCCCACCGCATTCAATGCCGATGAACTCGTCAGTCTGGCCAAGGACGCCGGCATGAAATACTTCGTCTTTGTTACCAAGCACCACGACGGGTTTTCCATGTGGCCCACCAAGGAGAAACGTTTTGCCGAGGGTGACGATTACCCGGCTCACTTTTCCATTGCGGACACTCCCTTCCAGGGTGACCCGGTGCGCATGATGCACGAGGCAGGAAAAAAACACGGGCTCAAGACCGGCTGGTATTATAGTACGAGGGACTGGACCCACCCGGACTATCTCCAGGGCGACGGGCAAATCTACAACGACTACTACGAGAATCAGGTCGAGGAACTGCTCAGCGAATACGGCCCCGTGGACATTCTCTGGTTTGACCACTGCTTTGGCAAGTGGGACCAGTACACCATCCCGCGCCTCTATCGCAAGATGTATGCCCACAATCCGCAGCTCATTGTGAATAATCGTGCTGCCCGCGGGCTGCCCGACATTCCCGAGGAGTTCAAAAAGCTTGCCTCAGCTGATTACGATACCCCGGAAAACCGCATGGGGGCCTTCCAGCACGGCCGCGCCTGGGAATCCTGCATGATCCTCTCTCCCCACCCGGACCACGGCGGCTGGTCATACCGTCCTGATGCGGAGACGCGCTCACTGAGTGAGACCATTCAGCTGCTCTCCTCCTGTGTCACCGGCGACGGCAACATGCTACTCAACCTCGCCCCCCTGCCGGACGGCACCCTCAAACCGGAGGAAAAGGCCATCCTTGTCGGCATTGCCCCTTGGATGGGGAAATACGGTGAAGCCGTCTACAGCACCCGGGGTGGTCCCTGGATCAATGGCAGCTGGGGTGGTGCCACCTACCGCGGCAATCACGTTTACCTCCACATCTTCCACCCCGGTGACGAGCCCCTTGTGCTCAATCGTCTCCCCCAGAATGTGACGGCAGCAACCACCATTGACGCTCAGGCCATCCCCTTCTCCCAGGACGAAAAGACCGTCTCGGTCACTTTGCCTGCCGATGCCCGCGACCCACATGTCAGCATTGTCAAACTCACTCTGGATGCTCCCGTTTCCGGGGTGCAGTTCGGTCCGGCACTCGCCAATGAAAGCGAGAACGAAATTCCGGGAACGATGACCTTCCTGGCGCAAGATGCCACGCACAGCTCCGGGGTGAAAATCACAGGCGAAGGTGACAATGTCACTGCCCTCTGGGAAAACTCCACTGACACTCTGAGCTGGCCCCTAGAGATTGATAGCCCCGGTGAATACACCGTCGAGGTGACTGCCTCCTGCGCAGGTCCGGGCTCCGTCCTCACCGCTCACTTCGGTAAGAACATCAAGGGTATTCACGGCCCGGTTCCCGTCACCGGGAATCATGGCAACTACCAGAGTTTCAAACTCCGGGATGTCTACTTCCCGAATGCTGAAAGCACACGCATATCCCTGCGCGCCGGCCACCCCCAGGCCTGGCAACCGGTTCACATCAAAAAGCTCAAACTTATCCCCAGTAACTGAGCCTTCCAGGCAAAGCTCCTTGCATGGGCGTCTTTGTTAAATTCGCCTCATTTTAAGGTTATAATCCCAGCCCAACCGTGGTTTAATGGTGCGGTTGCATGAAGGACTGCGAAATCAAACCCAACGGCACTCTCCCCATCCAGTTTTCTGTGATGCTCAAAAACCGTGCCGGCGCACTCAGCTCCCTGGTGCGTCTGCTCCGCTCAGAAAACATCGAGGTCATCGGGCTCAGTGTCCAGGACTCGCGCGATGCCGCCATGACCAGACTGGTTGTCTCGGATCCTGACACCACCATGCGTATTTTCATGGAAAAAGGCATTCCGCACACTACATCTGAGATCATTGTCATCGCACTCAAGGAATCCGGCCGGGGGCTGGCCAAGGCTCTCGATGTCCTCCGTGCAGCCGAAACCAACCTGGATTTTGCCTACTCGCTGATGCCCCATCCTGAGGGCAGAACCCTCATGGCCATGCACCTTGAAGACACGCGCTTCGGCATGTCTGTCTTGCACCAGGCCGGGTTCCGGGTTTTCTATGAGGAAGACCTGCTGCGCTGACACTCCATCTCCTTCTGAATGCCTCTGACGCGCGTCTTCCTACCATGACTGAATCCTTTTATCAGCAGACCACCCAATCACCGGACGAGAAATTTGAGAAATCCCTACGGCCTCCCGGCTTTGAGGAATTCCATGGTCAGGAGAAGGTCACCGAGCGTCTGATGCTCATGGTCGAGGCTGCCCGAATGCGCGACGATGTACTTGAGCACATCCTGCTCTCAGGCCCCCCCGGGCTGGGCAAGACCACCCTGGCAAACATTATCTCCAATGCCACAGGGACCACCCTGCACACCACCTCCGGCCCCCAGATTGAAAAAGCCGGGGACCTTGCCGGCATTCTAACAAACATCCAGAAGGGTGATGTGCTCTTCATCGATGAAATCCACCGGCTCCACCCGGCCATTGAGGAATACCTTTACCCTGCTATGGAGGATTACCGGCTCGACATCATCATCGACTCAGGCCCCTCGGCCCGCACGATTCAACTCAACTTGCCCAAGTTCACCCTGGTGGGTGCCACCACCCGTGCCGGCATGCTCACATCGCCACTCCGCTCACGTTTCGGCCTGGTCAACCGGCTTGATTACTACACGGCTGAGGAGCTCGCTCACATCATCCAGCGCTCGGCAGGGCTCTTGGATGTCGCTATCCAGAAGGATGGGGCCCTTGAGATAGCCTCACGATCAAGGGGCACTCCCCGCATTGCCAACAACCTGCTGCGCTGGGTGCGTGACTTCGCCCAAGTGCGCGCTGATGGCGCCATCACACCCGACATCGCCCACGACGCTCTCGCCATGATTGAGATTGATGCAGATGGCCTTGATGAGATGGACAAACGTATTCTCGAGGCCACCATCTACAAGTTCAATGGTGGCCCGGTAGGCCTGTCCACGCTGGCCGTGGCTCTTGGAGAGGATGCCTCCACTCTCGAGGAAGTGCATGAACCCTTCCTGATCATGCAGGGTTTTCTCAAGCGCACGCCACGGGGACGCGTTGCCCTGCCCGCGGCCTACCAGAAAATCGGCGCCACCCCCACCACCGACAGTCAGCAGGAATTGCTGTGATCAGGAGTTAGCCACGTAAGCAACCAAGAACCAAGAACTGCCACGAAGTCGCTACTTTCCACTTTCCACTTTCCCCCCATGTCCGATGAACTCGATGCTATCATCACCCGCTGCCGCGCAGAAGGTCTGCGCCGCACCAAGGCTCTGGAGAAGCTGCTCGCAACTCTGCTGGCAAGCGAGCGCCCCATGACGCTCGCCGAGCTCACGGAGTCTCCCCTACTGGCCAGGCAGTGTGACCAGGCGACCGTATTCCGGCTCCTGCAGCGGCTGGCAGACAAGGGCATTCTGCGCCGTCTCGGTCTCCACGAGCGCGCCGCCTACTTCGCCCTGCTGCTCCCCGGTCAACACCGGGACTACCTCATTTGCACGCATTGCGGATCGATCGAGCCGATCAAGGCTCCCTGCCCTGTACATGAGCTGGAAAAAGAGATACGCTTTACCAGCGGCTACCGCAACCTCTACCATGAGCTGGAGTTTTTCGGCACTTGTCCGGCTTGCGCGGAGGCAGAGTAAGGCCCGGGGTTTTGCGAAACCACTTGCAAAAACGCCAAATCATAGCAAATTGGTGCTATCTCCCCGGAGAAAAATCTGAGGGGGCGTCATGGTTTCGACTGAATGTTGGAAGCATAGGCTGCATGTAGAGGTTGATCGGCTGGCCTCTTTAAAAAGCCGTTCAAAACAAATAATTGCAGACTCTAACGAGCTCGCACTTGCTGCTTAATTGACGGCAACGTCTATTTCCCTGACGTCCACTAGGGGGAAAGGCGACACAACAGTGGACTGGCCAGAGATCGGGTGACCGGGTCAACGGTGAGATTAAACAGGTTAATCGGTGGGCCCAAGCCGTTGATGAGCAACTGCCCTCCTAAACACCACTATCATCAACTAAACATGTAGAGGCCTACGTAGAAGGCATCCAGGACAGGGGTTCGACTCCCCTCGCCTCCACCATTTAATACAAGGGATGGGACAATGTCCTGTCCCTTGTCCTGTTTTAAGTGCTTGTTAATTGCACTGAAATACAGCTAAATTGCAGGTGTGAGCAAGAAGCGACTGACCATCAAACCAAAGGGCAATTCACGTAATAAAGCACAGGAAGCAAAGGTTTACCCATCAACCTACAAAAAGCGTGGTATTGAGTATTTCTGCTACATAGTCCGTGGCTGGAAAGATGATGGCAAATGGCAACGCAAGCAATTCAAGGATCAGGATAAAGCCGAAGCTTACGCCCACTCAGTAAATATAAACCTTCGCAATGCAGGTAAGCAACGCATGTTGCTACACACCTCCATGAGTGAGGAACAGGTGCATCAAGCAGAGAAGGCATACAGGATGCTTGGGGACACCTATTCGATGGATGAAGTTGTTGATTTCTTCCTCAAACACAACCGCCCACCAGAGTTCACCATCAACATACTTGATGGCATGAAGCTCTACATAGACGAAAAGGAACGTGAGGGGGTCAGGTCTACCACACTGAAGAAAACAAAAATGATCCTGAAGGCTTTTGCCAACGCAACAGGCAACCAGCTAATCCACAAGGTCACGGAAGCAGATGTTAAATCTTATCTGAATACACGTAGAGCTAAGGATGGAGTCAGCGTGGCAAAGAAAAAGACCTTCAACAACCATCGCAACGAACTTTCTTCGTTCTTCAAGTGGGCGGGCAAAACCGACTTACCCACCAACCGACCTTGGACATTCAACAACCCGACGGATAACATCCCCGCTTATTCCAACAAGCGGGTCTCAGAGGAACGTCCAGACATCGTTACGACACCTCCAGAGACAACAAAGGAGCTTCTTAGCTATGCGATGAACTACAAAGGCGGGAAGCTCGCCAAATGGTTCGCCTTTGCATACTTTGCAGGGATTCGCCCCTCCACTGATTTAGGAGAACTGGTAAAGCTCGCACGTCGTGAAGATGAGCTGATCAACATGACCACGGGTACAATTATGCTACCAGCAAATGTAGCAAAGACTAAATACAGCAGACAGGTAACGATCAGTGAAAACCTAAAACTTTGGCTCAAGGCATACAAGGATGCGCAATTCTTCCGCTTGAGCGTTCGCCATGAATAAAGTAGAACAACAGAACGCCGCCGCACACCGATCCTGCCGGATCAGTCGGCAGAAGAAGTGGCTTACCTTGAGCATCATGGCCTTGACCGCCGCGTATGGATACGGCGGGGCACCGGCCCGCGACCTGCGGGTAGGCGAAGGGTTCCGGGATCCGATCGGGTTTCATCACGCAACCCCGACCTTTTCCTGGACCCTGCCGGAAGGTGTAACCAAACAATCTGCCTACCGTATTCAAGCGAAAGGGGATGTGGCCCTTTGGGATAGTGGCTGGGTGGAGTCTGATCAATCTGTATTGGTTCCTTACGGTGGCACGCCCTTGCAATCTAGGCAGCGTCTGGACTGGCGTGTCCGGTATGCCGATGAAGCAGGTAGGGATTCCGGATGGAGTCAGCTCGCTTCACTGGAGATGGGATTGCTCTCCTCCAAGGACTGGAAGGCGCAGTGGATCCGGTTGGACGAGCCGCAGGCAGAACTAGAGCAAAAGCAGGGAAAGATCGTGATCATGGATGCGGTTTACGGCGCCCTAGGAGATCCCGCCAGGCGGCGTGATGTCACTGAGATCATGCGCAAGCGGGTGGCCGCCGGAGCGCAGGAAATAACAGTCGCAAACGTGACATTTGGAGGCGACCCTGCGCATGGTACGGCAAAGCGATTGCGCTTGAGCTACACCGTCGATGGACAGGCGCAGCAACATGTTGTAAACGAAAACAGCCTATTTAATCTCGTGACGGGTACGACGCTTCAACCTAAAGGCGCTGGATATGTGCCTCAATACTTTCGACGGGAGTTTCAAACCGGCGGCACAATTAAGTCTGCACGTCTGTACGTGACGGCTAAAGGGCTTTACGAGGTATGGCTCAACGGAGCAAAGGTCGGCGAGGATGTTTTTGTGCCTGGGTACACCTCCTATGATCATCGTATCGAAACGCTTACTTATGATGTGACCGCTGCAGTGAAGTCGGGTGACAACGCGCTCGGCGTGGTGCTGGGGGAAGGGTGGTATGCCGGTAGGGTTCATGGCAGGAAGGCAAAGTATCCGGAATTGAAGCCCGCCCTGCTGCTGCAGCTTGAAATAACCTATGCGGATGGAACGGTTGAAACCGTTGTGAGTGACCAACGATGGGTTGGCACGGATCAGGGACCGATCCGAAGTTCTGGTATCTACGACGGAGAGACCTACGATGCGCGTCGTGAGATGCCTGGGTGGAGCAGGGTCGGGTTTGATGATACGCAGTGGCGAAGGGACCTGACTGTCGAGCTGTTGACGGAAACGCCGATCCTGCACCCGAAGGGGCACGCCCCAGTACGCGCGACGGGTGAACTGCCGGCTCGTAGCGTGAGCGAGCCGGTGCCTGGTCGATTTGTGTTCGATTTGGGGCAGAACATGGTGGGGTGGGCTCGAGTGACCATGCCCGTGGAGCAGGGGCAGCCGGTCACTATGCGCTTTGCCGAAATGCTGGAGAAGGACGGGACTCTGTACACGGCGAACTATCGCAATGCCAAGTCTACCGATACTTATACAGCGGCCGAAACCGGAACCGTAACATGGAGTCCGACCTTCACCTTTCACGGGTTCAGGTATGTCGAACTTTCAGGCTTACCGGAGGGCGCGAAGCCTGAGGCGAACTGGGTGACGGGGGTTGTTTTGCACAGTGCCATGCGCCGGATTGGGCGTTTCCAGTCGTCACATGAGAAACTGAACCAATTGCAGAGCAATATTGTCTGGGGGCAACGCGGCAACTTTCTGGATATTCCGACCGACTGCCCGCAGCGCAACGAGCGGCTCGGATGGACGGGCGACGCGCAGGCTTTTGCGCCGACGGCCTTGTTCAACTATGACAGTCACGCCTTCTTCAAGAGCTGGTTGCAAACGATGCGGGGTGACCAGCTAGGCGACGGGCGCATTCCGAACGTAGTTCCCAAGCCCGGTCTCGGAGCCGGCAGCCCCGGTTGGCAGGATGCGGCCACGATCGTTCCCTGGGCGGTTTACGTCCGTACTGGCGACCGTGAGATACTCGCGGATAACTTTGAGATGATGGAAGGTCTGGTGCATTGGTACCGGAACCACGCCACGGACAATCGGATTCATCATATCGGTGGCTTTGGGGATTGGTTACAGCCGTATGCGGAGAAGCTCCAGGGGGACACAGAAAAGCCTTTACTAGGTACCGCCTTTTACGCATTGGGTGCGGATATACTGGCAAAGTCAGCTCGGGTATTGGGGCGCGACGATGCTGCAACGCGCTACGCTGAAGAGGCGGCGACTGTGAAAGAAGCGTTCACACAGCACTATTTTGATGCAGACGGCAAACTGAAGAATACGAGGGAGACTCAGACCGCTTATCTGTTGGCAATTGCTTTTGAGATGATCCCCGAGGCGCTCGAGGAAAAGGCGGCGCATCACTTGGCTCGGCTGATTCATGCCGCCGACGGACATTTGCGCACGGGCTTCCTCGGCACGCCCTTCATTGCCTCGGTTCTCGATAATGTGGGACGGACAGACCTGTCTTATTCGCTGCTGTTTAAGGAAACATACCCTTCATGGTTTTTTTCGATTAACCAGGGCGCAACCACGATGTGGGAACGATGGAACAGCTACAGCCACAAAGATGGTTTTGGTGAGGCGGGAATGAATTCGTTCAACCACTATGCCTATGGCGCGATCGGTCAATGGATGTACGAGCGGATTGCCGGCCTGACTCCTGATCCCGAGCACCCCGGCTACAAGCACTTCTACATTCAACCATTCCCGGGAGGACCATTACGTTCGGCTTCGGCAGAATTGGATACCCCCTATGGCTTGGCGCGAAGCGCGTGGGAACGGAAGGGCGAGCAGCTGACACTTGCAGTGACGGTTCCGCCCAATACAACCGCGACGATCTTTGTCCCGGCGAACGATGCGGACTCCATTTCGGAATCCGGCCAAGCCGCGGCCAAAGCCCACGGGGTGAAATTCCTGCGAATGGAAGAGGGTCGAGCGGTCTTTGAAGTCAGTTCCGGTGACTATACGTTCGGTTCCACTGTCGGAATGTTTCGATAAGTCTGAGGCGGTGATGGGGACGAGATATAGTCGTTTGTTTCTACGGATTTGCGTATATTGCACGCAGCACGGATGAGTGATATCCTGTGTTAAGCTTACTAGACTGAAACGATCATACACTATAATGAGACCTAAAATGAATGGAGCGTTACTCGCATCTGTCATCGCTTTGAATGTATGGGCATCTTTAGGTATTTGTGCGTCAGAGTCCTTACCTCCTTTAATCGATGCTCAGGTGCCGAAAAATCTCGATGAACTCTGGGGTGATTATGACCCGAGGAGTGAACCGCTCAACACAAAGCTCGTCGCTCAGTGGGAAGAAGATGGCGTGGTCGTTGAATATGTGGTCTTTGATATCGGCACATTTAAAGGTCAGAAATCAGTGGTCTCTGGTTTTTATGCCTACCCGAAAGGAAAGAAAGACTTGCCCGCACTGTTGGAAATTCATGGCGGCGGTGGCCGGGCTCAGATCGATGCCGCGCTCTGGGGCGCACGCAACGGATATGCGACCTTCTCCATCAATTGGGGCGGCAAAAACCCACCCTTGCCAAGCTTCAAGGAGGGTGACCCGAATACCGATTGGGGCGCCATCGATGCAACTCAGGACGGGCACAATTCGCACTACAACCACATGACCCCCGATGATAAGACGCTGGACCCTGTGGAATCGCCCCGCAACAACAACTGGTTTTTGCTGACATTGTCCTGCCGTCGCGGGCTGACCTTCCTGGAGCAGCAACCTCAGGTCGATGCCGACAGGATTGGCGTTTATGGGCATTCGATGGGGGGCAAGCTCAGCATGGATGTGGCCAGCATCGATAAGCGCGTAAAAGTGGCTGCACCGAGTTGCGGCGGAACGGGGTCCGCCCCAGATGTACTTTCAGGAATGCCTGGCTCGGGCATGGGTAGGAAATCTAGCAAGCTGATGCGGGATACGATTGATGATATCCCTTATTTGAAACGTCTCACGTGTCCGACCATTTTCATTTCGCCGAGCAATGATTTCGCGGGACCGATGGATAATATGTATCTCAATGAGAAGCTGGTTCAGACTCCGTTTTTCTATTACTCGATTTCGCCGCACTATAATCATCAACATAAGAGCGAGTTCATTGTGAACACGCTACTCATCTTTGAGCAGTTCCTTAAAAATAACTTCACCTATCCAGAGTCGCCAAAATTGGCCATAAACCTCGACGCGACAGACCGTATCCCATCCGTCGAATTAACAGCAGATTCTTCAATGCCGATCGAGACGGTAGATATCTATTACTCATTGGATCCGCATGTGTTGACCCGTTTCTGGCGTGATGCAGAAGCAAAAAAAGTGGGTAACAAATGGGTGGCAAGGTGCCCGGTCATGAGTACCGAACACCCGCTATTTGTTTTTGCCAATGTAACTTACAAAGCGGATATCGCGCATTTTGTTGAGCCCGCGCATACGGCCAAGTTTGATAATCGCTTTGCGCTCAGCTCCAACATGATCCGAGTCATGCCAGAGGAACTTAAACAATACGGGGTAAAAGCGACCGATAAGCCGAGTCGGCTGGTCGAAGACTTCAGCCGCGGTTGGCATGATTGGTACCGCAAGTATTGGGACAGCAGCCACCATTGGCGCGCATCCACACGAAAACTAAAAGATCCGAAGTATCGTCCGCCACAAGGAGCCAAACTTTTGATCGATATTAAGACCGATAAGGATAACACGCTGGTCTTTCATTTTAACTGCAACACGTGGGGCGCGTATGCAGGAGAACCCGCCGCCTCATTCGTCGCCTATAAAGAAATCAAGGGCTCGCCTAACTGGCAGACTGTGGAGGTGAGCGAAGCAGATTTATGTTATAAGAGTCTGCCACGGGGCAAGAGCGCGAGGGATCCGCTCCCAGAGCCGTCATGGAAATACATTACTGAATTTGACCTGTGCAGTCGAACTCGAGGCGGTTTCTATAAAAACGGCGAAAAGGTGGATGTCAGCCGCCCATGGCAAGGGAGCAAGGAGTTTCGAAAATTGCGCTGGGAGGGCGGAACCTATCCAGACAACTTCGTGGTCTCGGGCGGGGTTATGGAGCTGTCCCAAAAGGAATTGGACTCGAAAATAAGCTCAGCCATCAAGGCCTCATGGGAAGGGACAAATAACTATGTGGAAGACCAGAAGCCGGATGCCCTTGGTCGCGTTTATTTGACGCCTGCAATGGCGACTAAGACCCAAACCTTCCTCAATCTGGTCGGAAAAGATGCGAATATTGATGGTAATAAAAAAATCAGCATCGGAGGAAAGGCATATGCGCACGGTCTCGGCGTACACGCCAAGTCGGAACTGGTTTTTCCGCTAGATGGAAACTACGCCACGTTTCACGTCGTTCCTGGACCTGCTGATTCGCACAACGGAGAGCTGGAAATGAAGGTTTTAGTGGACGGTAAACAAGTTTTCAGCAGCGGCCCCGTGCGCGGTCTAACTTATGAGCCAACACCGCTCAACATCCCCGTGTCTGGCGCGAAGCTACTAACGCTGGTTGTGACCGACGGTGGAAACGGGAATAGGGGCGATCACGCCCATTGGGCGGAGGCCTACCTCACTGTCAAAAAATAAGAATCATCGACTCAACCGACCCTTTCGGGCATTCGGCAAGCTGTTAAATTTAACGATTAAGAAATGAAAAAAGTTATTAGAATGGTAGTTGCAGGTTTTCTTTGTGTGGCGACGGTGTTTGCGATTACGAAGCAGCTGGGAACCGATAAACTGGAACCGATCGAGTTGCGCTGTGAGTATCTTGTAAATCCCCTGGGAATTGATGTTGTCCAGCCCCGCTTTAGCTGGCGATTGGAAGGCAGCGGTCAGAGGTCAGAAGTTAGAGCTCAGAAGCAAGGGGCGTATCGGGTGCTCGTTGCGAGTTCCCTCGAAAAGCTGGAGCAGAATCAAGGCGATTTGTGGGATACTGGAAAAGTGGAATCAGATCGCTCGACTCATCTTGTTTACAATGGCGAAGCTCTCATATCACACATGCAGTGTTTCTGGACAACCCCCTTATCACCCCATGAAAGCCTCTCCGGACACCTCACGCAAAAAGCAAATTCCTAGCAGTGCACAACCAGAGATATATGTAACTCACGATGGCAAAACTTGGGGACCTTATGATCTCGCAGTCTTGCAGAAGCATGTTGATGAGCGCAAGTTTCTGCCCACTGATCTAGCCAACATTGCAGGATCTGACAAATGGCAACCCTTGAGCACAATCGCCTCATTTCCTGCCGAGCCTCAAAAGGTGGTTGTGCAGCAACAGAAGGAGAAGAAAAAGACCAGTTGCCTGACGTGGTGTGTTCTGATTTTTTTCATCGTCCTAGTTGTTGGTATTAATATTTCGTCCGATGATATTGGTTCACCTGAAGGAGAAAATCTCAAGCATGAATCGCTGGCCTCACAGAAAACCCGTAACATTGTCACTGCTATGATCCAGGGAAAGGATGCTTACTCAAAAGCCCTGCAACATGGTTTTCTGATGATTGATCGGACGTTGTCGGAGTCCAAAATCGCCAATGACGAAATGAGTGAACTGAGTGAAAACGATACCGCAGAAATTGTTGCAAAAAGCCTTCAGAAATCAATGGCGGCGGCTATGACGGTGACCAAGTTATTGCGCTATATGAGTCGCAGTGAATTAGAAGGGCTTTACACACATTGGTGTGATAGGATGGGCAGAACCACGGCATCGAAATTTCCTGATTTTATTGATATGTGCCAATCACCCAATGTAAAAAAAATGTGCGATGATATGATTCGGCATGTCGGTGGTGTAGATGATTAGATACGAGTGTGAGCAACCGTCAAAATCCAGACCCTCGATGAGCTTGGCTTTGTCTGGAGTCTCGAGAAGTAGCCAGTCTATTGATTCACCAACAGAATTGCCTCTGTGATCTTCTTCATGATGGGCGCAACGGCATCACGATCGGCGTGATTGCTGATGGGTAGTATCAGAAAATTTGTCCCGTTCCTTGTCCTGTCTCAAATAGCGCAAAAACATGCATTTTGGTGCAATTATGGAACAGGACAAAATTTTCACCAGCATCAGAGAAAAAGCCTTTTAACCTTTCATTTATAGGTATTCTAGCTGTTTAATTCATAAATTTTAGGCATCCAGGACAGGGGTTCGACTCCCCTCGCCTCCACCATTTCAAAAGGGCCCGGGTTCACTCCCGGGCCTTTTTTTAGTGCGCCCAGGCCTTGTTCGCAGGACACAAATCAAGGGCCCCGGTGACAAAAAATGGCAATTGCTTAGTTGTATAGATTATATATTTAAGTTAATTAATCTGCGCGCCACCTCGTCCTCATTATGTCTGCTGAAACCGTGTCATCATTCCATTCCGGAAAAGAGATTGGCGACTACTTCATTGGCAAGTTGGTTAGCAAGGGCACGACCACGACAACCTGGGAGGCGATTCAGATCTCCGTACAACGAGAGGTCCTAGTCTGCAGTCTTGATGCGGAGTATATTACAGATGACGAAATACGGGAGTCATTCATTGCCGATGTCAGAATCAAAGCCACAGTTGATCATCCTCTCATCGCCACCATTTTGGAAGCCATCAACGAAGGGGCGTATTGTTTCTTCGCCTATGAAAAAATCAAAGGCAGGGATCTGGGCGAGCTCCACGAGAGGGGGGAATCGATCAGTCCTCTCCATGCGGCACGCACCCTCGTGAATATTTCCTCGGCTTGCGAGTATTTGGAGAGCAGAAATATCGCCACGCTGAATTTGTCCACGCACAATATTTTTGTCGATCAGGATTTCCACTGCCGTATTTCCAACCTTGCCGTTTCCGGCTACCCGCAACATGCAGACACCAAAAGGGACAAGGAGCTCGTGGGTCATTTGATTCAGGATATAATCGGGCACAATCAGCCCGGCACAACCCGAATGAGCACGCTGCTTGGCTCCATGGCATACCTTAACAATACGGAGCCAAAATCATGGCGTGAAATTCACGAATTGGCAGCAGAAATTGAACGCCAACTGACTAAATCAAGCGCAAGCGTCCAGATCAACACCTCCACGAGGCGCATCAACTCGGTGGCGATGCGCTATCTGCAATTTTCCTCCGGGGCGGGGAAAATTCTCATCATTGTCCTGGCGCTCCTGGCAATCATGGGCCTCACTACCTACCTGCTCAATAAAAAGCCCAAGGCGAAGAAGCGCGAGATTGCCGACATGGTCAATATTCCGGCAGGCAAGTATCCCGGTCCTTACGGTTTCCACATTGGTGTGCGCGGATTTTGGATTGATGCCCATGAGGTGACCATTGAAGAGTATGCCAAATTCCTCAAGGCCATCAATGATCTGCCCGGGGACATGAAAACGGTCTACCAGCACTCAGATCAACCCAGTCACAAGCTCTCACACCAACCCGATGATTGGACCAATCTTTACGCTGCCGCCAGAGATGGAAAGAAGTGGAATGGCTTTAGCATGGAGCTCTACCACCCCGTGGTAGGTGTGGACTGGTGGGATGCACACGCCTATGCCCAGTGGAAGGGGCGTAGTCTGCCAAGCTATGAGGACTGGTATGCCGCGTGCTCTGCGAGCAGTGACCCCAGTGCACTCCAGGGTTCCAACTTTCAAGCTGTGGACAAGACAGTTCAAACAGCCATTGGGCTCTATGGCATGGCCGGAAATGTCGCCGAGTGGATGCGTGACAAAGTGCTTGATCCCGCCAACCCCTTTGCCCCGCCCCGTTACGTGATCGCCGGGGCCTCCTACTTGCGTCCCCAATCTGGGGCCGAGGCACGAGAGTGGGTGGATGACCGCAGCATGAGACGCCCGGATCTCGGCTTCAGGACCTGCAACCCAGCTGGCCAGAGAGATTGACGACCGGCAATCGAAAAGCTACACTCACCGAAAATGATGATGATTCACCGCAAAATTTGCCAAGCTGCAGTTCTTTTCTGGATCATCATCTTCACCTTGGCGGCACTTCCCGAGGCCGGGGCCCAGGTTGCCGTCCGACTCGAGATGAACAAAGCGGGCTATCTGGTTCATGAACCCGTGGTGGCGACCGTTTATATTACCAACCACGCAGGACGCCAGCTTGAGTTAAAAACTGAAAAAGGCAGGCCCTGGCTGGATTTTCATATCACTTCCCGTGGGCGAAGTGTGCCAAAAGCCAACCCCACGGATTATGGTGCATTGATCATCCCCACAGGTGAGACAGTTGCACGCAAGGTCACTCTGAATTCATCCTACGCGCTGGGCAACATGGGTAATTACGTCTGCCAGGTCTATGTAAATACTCCAGGACCCACTGGCGAAAGCGGTTTCATTTCAAACCGGGCGCATTTCTCGGTCTCCACAGGACGCGTCATTTGGAAGCAACAGGTGGGCATTCCTGAAGCACCCGGGGAGATACGTGAGTATGAGCTTATCACCTTCAGCGGAAACCGGAGTTACGAGCTCTTTGCACACGTCACATCCAAGAACCGGGGGCAGGAAATCGCCACCATTCCGCTGGGTAAAATCATCAGCTTCAACCAACCAAAATGTCTCCTCGACAGGGCCAACAACATGCACTCCCTCTATCAGATCACACCGGATATGTTCGGCTACAGCTGCATCACCCCAAGTGGAATTCGCAAGTTCACCACCTACCACAGGCGAGCACAGACAGGCCTCCCACGTCTGGTGAGTTTTGCCAGTGGTGAGGTCCAGGTAGCCGGGGGTATTCCCCATGACCCGGTGGCAGAGGAAGCACAGCGCAGAAAAGTGCGCAATGCCTCTGAACGGCCACCATTCATTTACAACTGAGCTTCTTTTTTACATATTCACCAGCCTGCTGTATCAGCTTTCTTCATCTACCCATCCCCATGTCCTGTTTTGCCCTGCGTCTCATCTGCCTTAGCATTATTATCACACTTGCCTCGCTTGCCCCTCAGGCAACTGCCAAAAGCTTCAGCTACGTGGTCATCGACCCTGGTCACGGGGGCCATGACAAGGGCGGCAACCATGGTTTGGTTTACGAAAAACACCTCGCTCTCGATACCGCGCTGCGTCTGGAATATTACCTCAAACAAAGAGGCATAGCCACAAAGATGACGCGCCGCAGTGATGACTTCATCTCCTTGCCCGGACGCGTCAGCATTGCCAACCGCTACCGCAATTCCATTCTGGTGAGCATTCACTACAACCACGTTTGGAAGCGTGATCCCTACGGCCTGGAAACTTTTTACTATGGCCGGGAAGGCAAAAAACTGGCCGCCAGAATCCAGGGCAATATCTGCAGCAAGCTCAACACCATTAACCGTGGCGTGAAACAGGCCAAGTTCTATGTGCTACGCAATTCCAAATACCCCGCCGTGTTGGTGGAGTGCGGTTTTGTCAGCAACAGCAATGAGCGCGCGCGCATGAAAAAGGCTTGGTATCGCCAGTCACTTGCAGAAGGCATCGGTGAGGGCATTCTGCAGTATAAGAAAAGCTGGTAAGCGCTCCGGCCCGGCTTGGCATCACTATGGTGACAGGTTACAATGACCGGGACATCAGCCCTTTTTTCGATGCGTGCCGAGCAGAGTGCAAAAGCAGTTTGGCAACATCCGTCCAAGTGGTTTTGTCTGCCTCGGCGAGAGCTTCAGTAATATTGCCACCACCACGAAACAAGAGCTGATAGGCGCGCTTGATGTCCGCTCTCTCCTCGGCACTAAATCCTCCGCGTCGCAGACCGATGACATTCAAGCCGGCAAGCTCATTGCGCCCATGTGCCATGCAATAGGGCGGCACATCACGGCTTACCACAGCATTGCCTTGCACAATCGCATAGGGGCCAATGTGAATGAACTGATGAAAGGCACTGCCGCCGCCAAGGAATACATGATCTGCAATTTTGACGTGGCCGGCGACGAGTACGTTGTTGGCCAGCACATTGTGGTTGCCCATGCCCACGTCATGGGCGAGATGCACTCCCGTCATGAGGAAATTGGAATCCCCCACAAAGGTGCTTCCGCCTGCCGCCGTGCTGCGATGGATGGTCACATACTCACGGATCTTGTTATGGTCTCCTATCTCAACCTTACTCGCCGTGGCACTATCAAATGAAGCATCCTGCGGGTCTGCACCAATGATAGTCCCGTACCCAACGGTATTATTGGCGCCTAATTTTGCGCATCCAGTGACACAGACATGCGCGCCAATGATTGATCCCGCGCCGATTTCAACCCCATCGTCAATGATGCTGAACGGCCCCACTGTGACGTCTTCGGCCAACCGGGCTCGCTCACTGACTATCGCACTTGGATGAATCTCAGGCATGCGCTCAATGTATGGATACAATGGCAATTTTCCAGTGAATAAATGCATCCCTGCTCGCCATGCTCGGAGAGCATCAATCACACAAGCACCCCGGCAGCGGCAAAGCTATAGTATGGGCGCTCATGATGCTCGGATATCCGCCCTATGATGACGTGATCGACAAATCGCACCCGCATCACCTCGCAGGCTTCCCGGATTTTCTTCGTGAGGATCAGGTCCTGACCACTGGGGCTGGGGTCCCCGGAGGGATGGTTATGCACCAGCACAAAGGATGGCGACTTGTGGATAAGCACGTTGTGCAGAACGTCACGGGGTTCACACAGGGCTGTGTTGGCGTTGCCCTTGCTCATCTCAATGGTGCGGGTTGCCCGCAGTTTGCTATCCAATAAAATGATCAATACATGCTCGCTGCTTTCGTGCGCCAGCCGCGGCGCCATGGCCTGGTAGATGGCATCTGCGCTGTTCATGGACACCCGCTGCATTTTTTCCGCAGCACACCGGGCCCCGAGCTCAAAAGCGGCAATCATTTGCGCCGCCTTTGCCGGCCCAAGCCCGTGCTCCGTGGAAAGCTCCCTGACACTTAATCCTCCCAGAGCTGACAGGCTGCCGTATTTTTTGAGCAAGCGCTGACCAACTTCAATGGCACTACTTCCAGTGACCCCTGTGCGCAAAAAAATGGCCAGCAACTCCGCATCACTCAACGATCCCGCACCCAGACGCGCCATGCGCTCGCGGGGCCTTTCATCTGCTGGAAGGTCTGGAATGGTAGCCATGCCGGTAGTGATTAGTCCGGCACACAAACCATGGCGCTTGCCAGGGCTGCCATCCCCTCCTTGCGGCCCACAAAGCCCATTGCCTCATTGGTTGTCGCCTTGATGCCAATTTGAGCAGGGGTGACTCCAAGGGCCTTGGCGATATTCTCTTTCATGGCATCGGCGTGGGGCAGCACCCGCGGAGCCTCCGCAATAATCGATGAGTCCACATTCTGTATTACGGCTTTTTTTTCAGCGCATAACTCACGGCATTTCTCCAAAATCCTGAGCGAGGAAATCCCCTCGATGGTCTCATCCGAGGGAGGAAAATAGTACCCGATGTCCGGCAACCCGAGAGAACCTAACAAGGCATCGGCAATCGCGTGGCTGAGCACATCAGCATCTGAATGCCCCGCAAGCCCGTGACTGTGTTCTATTTCAACCCCTCCCAATATCAGGGGGCGGTCTTGGGCAAACTGATGAACGTCGTAACCTATTCCGGTGCGATACATGATAATGAGGAGTGGTCGGCTGAAAGCGTCAAGGAGGGAAGCAGCTCTATCATATTGAGAAGCTTTTACCAATGTCGGGCAAGTGCAGGGTGACTCCCTTGGCAGCAAAAGACTCAACTGCTGCCTGATGGTTAATCTCAATATAGGGGAAAGTATCAAAATGGACGCCCACCACTTGCTTAACACCCACCCACCCGGCACAGATCGCAGCATCAGCAGGCCCCATGGTAAAGTTGTCACCGATACAGAGTGCGGCCCAGTCAAGCTGGTGGAGCTCACCGATGATCTTCATATCGTAAGTCAACGCTGTGTCCCCGGAGTAGTAGAAATTGCTTTGCGTGGACTCAACAACAAAACCACCGGGGTTGCCGCCATACGTTCCGTCAGGAAGGACAGAGGAATGCACTGCGTTGACATATTTGACTCTTCCAAACGGGAGATCAACAGCACCCCCATGATTGAGTGGATGCGAGTTACTACATCCCCTCTCAGCAAACCAGCTGACCACCTCAAAGTTGGAGATGAGCATGGCCCCTGTGTTCTTGAGGATCTCCACAGCATCAGCAACATGATCTTCATGACCGTGGGATATCAGCACGTAATCGGCCTCAATGCATTCCAGGTCAATACCCCTGGCCATGGGGTTGGGTGAAATGAAGGGATCAAAGAGCAGCTTTTTGCCTGCGAGCTCAACACCAAAGCAGGCATGTCCATAATAGGTTAGATTTGTCATGATAAGAAAACAATGGTTCGAGCAACACGACGCTGTGCCTTGTCATCAGAAAAACACCCCTATCAATCAACCACCAGAAAAAAAGACCGCCGGGCTATACCGGCGGTCTGGTTTGTTTTAAATGGTTTCTATGGTCAGACTTTCCTGGGCAGACGCCGGAGGCCAGTCCTATTGTCCGGGGGCTCCAGCTGGCGCTGCCTGGATATCGACGAGCTCGAGCTCAAAAATAAGAGCGGAGTTAGCACCGATCTTGGGGCCCGCCCCACGAGGGCCATAGGCAAGATTGGCCGGTAGAAAAATCTTCCACTTGGAACCCACCGTCATAGTTGTCAACGCCTCCTTGAAGCCGGGAATAACCTGGAGGTTCATGGGGAATGGCTGACCTTCCGGGGATTTGTCAAATTCGGTGCCATCAATGAGTGTGCCCCGGTAGTGCACCATGAAGCGGGTATTGTCAGGAGCACCACCTTCGGGCGCCACATATTTTTTGTCTCCGCCCTTTTTGAGCACTTCATACTGCATTCCACTTGCGGTGGTGATGATCCCCTCACGCTTGCCATTCTCAGCGAGAAAGGCATTGCCGGCTTCGAGGTTGGCCTCAGCCAACTTTTCCTGGCGTGCCTGCACTTTACCTCCAAGCGCCTGCATGGCAGCGCGCAGCTTGGCCTCAGGGTAATCAGGCTCCTCTCCCTCAAGCCCCCTCAGAAATCCTTTGCTGAAAGCCTCTGCATCGACATCACCGGGCTGCAGGCCGGAAGCCCCAAAACGCTGAGAGGATTGCAGACCAAGGATGTAAGAGCTCATCTCTTTGACCTCTGCCTCCGTCAGTTCAGGAACAGGGGCTTCAGCGGCGGGTGTGGCATCCTGAGCGTGAAGATTGCAAGTTGCAGCAAAAGCAACAGCGCCAAGAACGGAAGTAATGGTGTTTTTGTTTATCATTTGATTACGCGGGTAATTCGCAGGCGAAACTAGGGGCCATCCTCCACACTGTCCAGTGGTTTATCAGGAGATGTCTTGCCAATCCCAGGCGTCGTTGGGGCCCCTAGGCCGGGGATTGCGCCAATCTCTCTTGTATCCAGATCCTGAGGGAAGCGGGGCTCATCACGCCGGGATCACCCAGATGCGTTTCATCAGCCTCTTTGAGCTCTTCGGGCAAATGATCAATGATCTGATCCAAATCCTCGTGACCTCTGATTTCCTCCCGCAGGACCGCTGCCATTTGCGCGGCATCCCCCTCTGCAAAGCCGTATTTGCTCACCTGCTTTTCCAATCCGAACAAGAGGGTCTCCCAAGTGGTCATTGGCCCCTGGGTAATGGACGCTGACTCAGCCGCCGAGTCAATAAAGGCAAAGGGCACCTGCTCGATGGCAACGTTTTGTTTCAAGGCCGCCAGGATCCAGTCCGTATCGAAGGAAAAATCATACACCGTGGGCTCGGCAATGATCTTTGCCAGCAAATCGCTGCGGTAGAGTTTGAACGCTGCCTGGGTATCGAGGATACCTTGGGAAAACACCGCATGACCAATCATGCGCTGCATGTGACGCAGCACTTTGATGCCAATGCCCCAGCGCGCTGCCTCTTTGACCAGAACCGAGTCCGGATGCTTCCGGTTACCAAGGACAACTGGCACGCCATCATCCACAAACGGCCTCAGCAGCAGTCCAATTTGGCCAAGGTGCACAGAGTTGTCCGCATCCGTGTAGATCACTGCGTCCACACCATCATCAATGGCATGCATGGCCCCCAGAATGATGGCTCCCGCTTTCCTGGAATCATCGGCAGCTGCCAAATCTTTCAGCGGACCACCGGATGCGGGTAGTGCATCACTCAGTGAGAGCACGGTCACCTTCGCTCCAAGGGGATGCCCTGCTGTGACTTCCCTGGCAATGTCTCCACTGCCGTGCGGGCAGCCATCATCCACAGCATAGAGGTGCCAGTCCACCGGGGTGTCTCGGCATACCCAGTCGAGCTGCTCAAGTTTGGTCACCAGTGAGTTTTCCCCGTGCGGGTTGTTGTCACTTTTGGCAAGCAGCCTGTTCTGCTCGCCCCACATGGCAAAGACCACCGCGATCTTTCGTGCTTGCCCATTGGCGAGCATCCACCTCCTGGACTGGGCCAGGAGCCTGGCCATACGCGCCTCAAGAGGGGCATCTGAGGCACGCACTTCCTCGATCACGGCATCGAAGTCCTGTTCTTGAAGGAGGCACTCGGCAAGCTCCTTCACACTCTGCTGGTGAGATGGGTTGGTAAGATCAAAATCCTCTCTTGCCTGACGAATGCGTTGCGTGATCATTGAGGTGGCAAGCTAGCAAAACAACCCCCACAGATCGACCTCTATTCGCTTTTTTTCCAGCTGGATCGACCGCCTGCCGCACATTAGCATGAGCCCCATCTGCCACCAAATAACCATTTCAACGACTCAGACTGATTTGCTGCCACAGATGCCAACACGGGCCATAAGCAGAATTTTGGAGCGGATCCCCGCCGGGATCTGCGCAATGATGCTTGGCCTTCACATGGCTGGAGCAGACACCCTGGATCCCGCCATCTTGGCACCCGAGCCCGCCGGATTGCTTCGACTCAAAACTGAGCAGGGCCGGTTTTATCAACTCGAGCAAAAGGCCGTGGATGCCAATTCCTGGTCTCCCCTTGGCGATCCGGTCAAAGGCTCGGGGCAAACCATCCAGCACACCCTTGAAGACCTCGCCCCGACAATGGACACCAGTTATCGCGCCCGGATACTTAGCAAGCAATGGGTGCTGGCCTGGCGTGACGAGTTCAACGGCGACCGGCTCGACCCCTCCATGTGGTCACGCGAGGAGAACGGCTACGGAGGTGGTAACTTTGAACGCCAATTTTACAGTACGGACACCAAATATTGCCACACCAGGGACGGCACTCTGAGAATATCGGTCTACCGGGATCCCCATACAACGGTGGATGGCAAGACGCAGCCCTATACCTCGGCAAGGATCAGGACCCTCCACCGGGCGCAGTGGAAATACGGCCGCTTTGAAATCAGGGCCAAAATGCCCGATGGCCAGGGAATGTGGCCTGCAGTTTGGCTGCTGCCAAGCGAGCCCCGCTATGGAACCTGGGCATCCTCAGGTGAGATCGACATTATCGAGTCACGTGGCAGCGAGGTCCATAAAACGACCGGGGCGCTCCATTTTGGTGGTTCCTGGCCACGCAATTCCTACCTCGCCGGGGAATACACGTTTCCCGGGAAGAATGCTGCAGAGGATTTCCATACCTATGTCCTTGAGTGGGACAAGGAGAAGATCAGCTGGTCGGTGGATGGGGTCACCTACAAAACCATTCGCAAGGAGCAATGGCATTCGGAGAAGGCTCCGGACAATCCGCATGCCCCCTTTGACCAGCCATTTCATTTGATCGTCAACGTCGCGGTGGATGGACGTTTTTTCCAAGGCACAAATCAGGACTCCAACTCACTGCCCGGGAGCGCATTCCCCCAGACCCTGCTGGTTGATTACATACGGGTCTACCAGTGGGCTGATTGAGCGCCGAAGCGGCGAAACGGGCTTACTTTCTTTTTGAACCCGGCCTGGTCCTGTGCTCGCCAAAATATTTCTCACTGCGGTAGCGCAGCCAGACACGCAGTTCCTGAGGCACTTTTTCACGCTGTTCCTTGCTGAGACTCTCGTACAGGGCCATTGCCTTGGAGCGCTCACCCCTGCACGCGCGGTTGTTGTGAGCGTCCCAGTAGCTGCGCGCCAGCCTGATGCGTCGGCACACCTCCTTGATGAGGGCCTTGCCCTCAAGTGGTTCATCCGGACGGTTCTTTTTTGCAGGCATCTGTCTTTGCCGCAATGTTGCACAAGCTCTGGCCTGCATCAAGCTGCGAAGCCATTAACATGGACGGGACGCCAGTGCTTCCAGCGGCTGGAATCGGCGCCAAAACGGTAAAACTTTAGCTGGTCATCGCAAGCAGCGGGGTTACATAGTATCCCTATGGTGCAGCCCGAAATTGAGGGAATGGAACTGCTCGGTGCCGTCGGTGAGGGCACCTGCGGCTCCGTTTTCATTGCCCGGGTTCTGGAGGGCAGCGAGCCCCCGCTTCCCAATACCAAGTGGTATGCTGTCAGGGTCTTTAACGCCATCGCGATCAATCGTAATCTCATTGAGAGTGTAGTCAGACGCCTGGAAAGTGGCACCTATCCGGCATCGGTGGTCCCCATAGCATGGAGAGAATCCAGGCAGCGAAGCCGCTGCATGATCATGCCCATGCTGGCCGATGTGGATGAGGAAAATGCCACAATTGCCATCAGGTGTTTACAGGATTATCTGTCCGAATACCCGGAAACGAATGCATGGCCTGTGGTGGAAAAGTTGGCGCGCGCCCTGGGGGAAATGCACCGGCGCAAAATCCCCCATGGAAACGTCAAGCCCGGCAATGTTTTCTTCAAGGAGGACGGCAATATCTACCTCACGGACTTTGCCATGGGCCAGATGCCGGGTGTGGGCATGACGCCCCGCCCCGAGACTTTACTCTACGCACCACCCGAGCAAATCAGTAATCCGGACGGTTATCTCGATGGCAAGGGCTATGAATGGGATAGCTTTGCCTTTGCCGCCATTGCTTTCAGGTTGCTGACTGGCAAATTCCCCCGTTGTGAAGCGATGTCACAGAGAGAGTCGCTTGCAAGCGGCTCAGCAGATCCGTCCTCTCTGCAGGCAGAGGCCGACGAGCATCTCGATCTCGAGACCTGGAGCAGGGATTGCGATGATCCTTATGAGCTTAAAAGGCGGGGCGTGATTGCAAGATGCCTCTCACTCAACCCGGAGGAGCGCTACTGCGACATGAATGAGGTGCTCAGGCTTTGGGAGGACATCGACGCCGATGCCAGAGCCGCCAGCGAAAAATTACGGCTTCGCAAGCGCACCAGACGCAACAAGCTGGTGACTGTGAGCTCGCTTTTGCTTGCAACTGCATGCATCGCGCTGTCTGTGATTCTGTCAGGGCTGCTGGTGAAACACAAAATGGAGCGGGGCTCAGAAATGGAGGCTTTCAATAAAACAATCTCCGCCTTGGAAGCGAAAACCGAGGGAGCCAAGGACATGGCATTCAAAGCGATCAAGGCCCAGCAAGATACTGAGACAAGCGGTGAGGCTTTTCAGAGAAAAATGGCCGCCACACTCGCCTATCTGCGTAACCAGGTCAGGGTGATGAGCGAGACCAATGGCCACCTGGTCGAGTGGCTCATGCGCACCAGCAGCAAGGAATTGCCCGCCCTTGAGACGCCGGATCCGGCAAGCGAGGTCATTGCCAAGGAGCTACAAGAGCTTCTCAGGCTCATTGAGGGAGACCCGAAGGCAGGCCCTGTCCGGGCAACTACGCTCATGCAGCTTGCCGAGTTGGAAATCCATCAAAACAAACCCGCATCAGCGAGCGCACTTCTTGACCGTGTAGAGAAAGCAGACGCGGATGACGATCGCTTGCGTGCACGCGTGGCGCGCGCCCGTCTGGCCTGTCTGCTACAGGCTCTGGAGCACAAAGACACCACACTGGCTGAGACCATTCTGCCCAAGGCCCGCCAAGACATAGAAGCCATAACCGGTGACGACGAAAAAGAACTCCGCCGCATCAACGCGGTGATGCAAATTATTGACGGCTCCATGATCGAGGGCTCGGAGCCTGAAAAGGCACTCGTACATTTCCAGCTCGCACTCAAGGATCTCGAGGGGCTGCATCAGGCGCTGCCCGAACACATTGCCATGCGCTCTCAGATATCGCGCTATGCCTTAAAGAGCGCAAGTATTGCGGAGAGCCTGGATCTGTTTGATGACGCCTCTCAAATGCGCAGCATGGCTGCCAATCACCTGCGTGCTATTCTTAAAAAGCATCCCGACCTCAAGCTGGCCAGGACCGATCTCGCCAAAATCGAAATTCTCTCCGCAGAGTCGGACCTGAGAGCTGGTGACGACATCAACGGGGCCACAAAACTCAAAACGGCGGAAAGTCTGCTCTCAGGACTTCCCACCGACGATACCAGCCCCCATGGTGCCGCAATGCAAATGGCCACCGCGATGGGCCTGCGCTCCATCATGCTGCGCGATCAGGGCCGGAGAACAGACGCAGGCAAACTTCTTGAACAAGCCATCGACATGACCGAGAAAATCGTGGCGGCCCACCCTCAGGCTCGTGAAGCTCTCTACAGACTGGCTGTTTTCCACTGGCAACGTGCTGGCCTGCACGCGGATGCCGGCAACTCCAAGGACAAGCTTGGCGAGGGCAAACAAGCTGCAGAGCTCATGCAAAAACTCCTCAAGCAGGGAAGCACAAGCAGGGAGATCGAGCTGCGCCGATCACTTGCCTATCTTTATGGAGATCTCGGCCAGACAGCCCAAAGCACAGGCCGGAGAACGGACGCGATTGCCTATTTTGGGGAAGCATCAGAGATGTGGCAAAGCCTTCTTGATGGCCATGAGAGAAACATGGAGTACCTTGACGGATTAAAATGGAGCCGCTCACGATACCGCCAACTCGGTGGAAAATAGTGGCCCAATCACATTCTTCGAAGTTCGCCCTTCACACTGCGCCAATTCGATCTAGAGTTGTTGCATTAGAACTGTCTAAATGCGCTGTTTTTATTCCTCAGACCTCGACTTCAATCTGGACCTGCCCGCGTCCCACCCATTCCCTGGTGACAAATATTCCACCAGTCGGGAAATGCTACTGCAAAATGGCATTCTAAGGCCCGAGGAAATCATCGATGTCTCCCAAACCAATTTGCATGTCCTCAAACGGGTTCATGATGATGATTACCTCTCCAAGATCTATCATGGCAGGCTGGACCGGCGTGAGCAGCTTGCCCTCGGACTCCCTGCCAACCCCAGGCTCTTTGCTCGCTGTGCCACAGAGGCAGAAGCCACCCGCCAGACCTGCCATGCGGCATTGGCCGAGGGAGTTGCCGTCTGCCTCGCCGGAGGAACCCATCACGCATTCAAGCAGCACGGCGAAGGCTTTTGTGTCTTTAATGATGTCGCCATTGCCGTGCGTGATCTGCAGGTCCAGCAGCCGGGAATCCGGATCATGATCGTTGACACCGACGCCCATCAGGGCAACGGCACGAACAGCTTGCTCCAAGATGACCCACGGGTATTCACCTACTCCATCCACGTGGGCCAGACCGCATCCACTACCAGCAAGGTTCAGGGGTCGATGGATGTGGAAACGGTTCGCTACGTCGAGGGCGGCATGTATTTAAAACAGCTCTTCAGCACACTTGCCAGTGCCCTGGATGTCTTTAATCCCGATCTCGTGATCTGGATTGCCGGTGCCGACAATCACTCCAACGACCTGCTGGGAACCATGATGTTGAGTGTGTCCGATATGCAGCACAGGGACGATACCATCATCCGCGCCTTCCTGAAGAACCGCATCCCCCTGGCCATTCTCTATGGTGGCGGATACAACCGCCACCCTGCCCTCACCGCCAAGCTCCATCGTAACACGGTCGCCTCCGCCAAAAAAATCGCCCTCGAGTGTGGCAAAATCTAGCCAGCTGCCATGGAAACCAAAACCATCTGGATAACCGGGTGTACATCCGGGCTCGGGCGGGCCTTGATCGATGAATTCAGTCATGCCGGCCACCTGCTTGCCGGCTGCGGCAGACGTGCTGAGCTAATCGCTGAACTTGTGCGTGATTTTCCCTCGCCCCACTACTTTGCCCAGGTGGATGTGGCAAAGGATGATGCAGTGCGCCAATTCTGCCGCGAGGCTCTCGCCAGCACGGGTGCTCCAGACCTGCTCATCAACAATGCCGCCATTGTCAATGAGCCTGCAAGCCTCTGGCAAATTACGGCGGAGGACTTTGACCAGCTCACAGCTATCAATATCAACGGCACAGCCAACATGATCCGTCATGCTCTTCCCATGATGATGGAGCGAGGCAAGGGCATGATCGTGAACCTGTCCTCGGGCTGGGGGCGCTCAACTTCCCCCGGGGTGGCCCCCTATTGTGCCAGCAAGTGGGCCATTGAGGGCCTCAGCCAGGCATTTGCCCAGGAACTTCCCCGCGGACTGGGTGTGGTGGCCCTCAATCCGGGAGTCATTAACACACGCATGCTGCAGACCTGCTGGGGAGAGCACGCCCACAGCTACGAGGACCCCGCAAGCTGGGCAAGGACCGCAGCCCCATTCCTACTCAAGCTGCAACCCTCCCAGAACGGTCAGGCACTGACCGCACCCTAGCCAGCCAACAACCCAATGCTGAAATACCTGGCTCCCCAGCTCCTGATCGGATCAGGGTCCGAGGCGGGGCCACTGCGCTTTGATGCGCTGAAATTACGCCGGCAGGGCCCATGTTTCAGCAGTATTGTCCTGCAAAAGGGCGTTTCGGCGGAAATCAGGGCTGTTTTCTTGGAAAAATTTACTTGCCCGGGTGGCTGTATTGTGGTCAATTCCCGCCCCCGCATGAGGCACAAGCTGTGCCCGGCGTTGAACAGCATTACACGCTGTCCCAGCTTAACCCTAGTAACAACTACAAGGAGACAATCCCATGGCCTACGCAGTTTTCAAAACAGGTGGTAAACAATATCGCGTTCAACAAGGCGACAAACTCGATGTCGAGAAGATCGACGCCGAAGTTGGTGCCGAAGCAAAATTTGACGAGGTTCTACTCGTAAACGACGGCAAGGCCACCAAGGTCGGCACCCCCAACGTCGAGGGCGCTATCGTCACAGCCAAGGTCGTTGATCAGTTCCGCGGCAAAAAAGGCATTGCTTTCAAGTTCAAGCGCCGTCAGGGCTACCACAAGACCAAGGGCTATCGCCGTCATCTTACCAAGCTTGAAATCACCAGCATCAGCTAATCCAAGCTTCATCTCTCATTTCAACCACTCAGAACAATGGCTCATAAGAAAGGACAAGGTTCCGTCAAGAACGGTCGCGACTCACGCAGCAAGCGCCTCGGTGTTAAAAAGTTTGGCGGCGAAAAAGTGATCGCAGGTAACATCATCATCCGCCAGCGTGGCACCAAGTGGCATCCCGGCGACAATGTATTCATGGGTAAGGATCACACTATCCATGCGGGAGTAGAGGGTAACGTCTACTTCGACAAGGGGGGTCGCCGTGTAAACGTCAAGCTGGCAGAAGCCAACTAGACACCCTGTTTTTTATATCTATAAACAAAACCCAACCGAAAGCGGTTGGGTTTTTTATTGCCTGTTTGCCAAGCTGCAGATCTTTTCAGTGGGCTTTCTACCAGACGATTCTGCGAATACCGAGTTTCACAAACCATCCCTCATCAGCATCCCCGTCAAAGACACCCGTGCCAGAGGCGGTATCAATGTCGAGATCGTTGGCAAAGGTGATACCACCCCAGAGCCCAAGCCATAGTTTTTCTGAGAGTTCATGCTCTACCCCGATGGCCGCGCTGTAACTGCGTAAGCGCACATCGTAGTCGGCACCAGCCTCCTCCACATTCCATGTGCCTCCTGCGGGGCTGACCTCGGCATGTAAGATCCAGTCTTCCCTGGGTTGCCATGAAGCCTTGAAGCTCGGGCCCGTCAGCCTCACCAACAGATCATCAGATGGACGCCACTGAAAGCCGATACCCGGATAGACTCGCGTCTCCATGGAGTTATAAAAGACTGTCACGCCTCCAATCCAAGCAAAGTCAGCAGAGGAGCTATAGCGGAATCCTGTTTGACCATTGAAGGAGAAATCATCCGAGTCGATACTGTTGCCGTCCGTTGCCAGTCCGGGCTGGAGCAGCGTCATCCATGACCACTTGCTACCTGGCTGACGATGCATCCAGCGCAGCTTGAGCCGGAAATCATGCAAGTCCATGTTGCCCAGATCGGTGTCGGTATCCAGCCAGGAGGCTATGTAATCCATTCCGATCATGAAGGCGTTGGCGTCATTGAGGTAATGGGGAGCGCTAAAAGGAACATCGAGCTCGAATCGCTCATGGGAAAATCCCCCTGGGTTAGAATCAAAATCCACTTCCCCTGCCATGCTATAGCTCGCCTTCGTGGAGGGTGCCGTTGCCGGTGCTCGAGATAAAAGGAAATCACTCAAACTGACTCTCTCTTCGGAAAGGGCTTCAGGTGTCGCGATCAACGAACACAGCAGAACAGGCAGGATTACTTTTTTCATGACTATGTTCATACACAATGAACCAGCTCTTCCCAAGAATCTTCTTAACAATCCAGCACCTTCTCCACAGGCCCTGCCATTACTAGAGCCAGGCATCGGAGAGAATCTCCCGAAGACGGCCGAGGTCCGTGGCGCTTGTTTTGCAAAGGAAGCCGCTGTTGTGGGCAAAATGGACGTCCTCCTCTGCCTCAACACGGGTGAAATCCATCCTCGGATGATCGTTGAAGCGTGCCAGCCCGAAGCCATCACCCCGACTGTCCGGATAGGCAATAGCCACGATTTCCTCATGGAGCCCGTTGACCCTGATGTAGCGTGCCAGGCTTCCGGATGCATCCTCAATAGCCCTGTGGGAGCGAGGAAGGAACAACACATCAAAGCAATCATCCCCAGCCGATACTTGCCAACGCTCAACCTCTTTGCTGACACGTCCCAGACTTGCCCGAATAGTGCCGAGATATTCCAAAAGATCACTACCTATGTAACACATCAGCTCGTAGATGGGATCCCCTGCTTGCAGCTGGCCATCTGGACCAATGCCAGCAAAACGACGCAGCATGGAAATATCAATGGGAGAGCTTAGCTTGCCAATGACCTCACGCGGCACATCAAGCCACTCCGCAGTTCTTTGTGGCCCACGGCAATCGAACCACTCAGCCGGTTCCAGCCAATCACAAAACATACGCGCCTCGTCATAGATGCCAAGGTGCTGGAGGACGAGGGAAAGCGCACAGGTGGGCCTTTGCTCCCGGGGAAACTGGTGATGGTCAAAATTGTTTTTCTCGGGCTCATGCCTTCCGCCCACATCGATGATGCAAACATGAGGGTCATTGAGCTCATCCTCTGTGGGTTCACGCCGCATAATCGGCACAGCGTGCTGTGCCACCATCAGGCTACAGGCCAGAAAGTCATCTTTGTGAGCGCCCCCCGGGTGCGTGATAATGCGGTTGATAGTCATAAAATATGCATCGTGAAAAAAATGAGGGAGCCAACCTCCATTCCAACTCATCTCATTCCGGCGAGAAACCGGCGAGGCTATTTGCCCACCTTCTGGCCCAACATTTTCTCGTACAAATTAATGTAGGCAGCAGCCGTGGTGGTGTGGTTGAAACGCTGCGCTGATTCACGCATGATGCGAGAGAGCGTTGCTTCTTTTTGTTTTTGGGAGCGACGGTAGAAGCCAATGGCTTCATCAATACCCCAGCGCAGCCCATGAGGGCTGTAATGCTGAAATCTGAAACCATTGCCCAGACTACAATCATGATGCATGTGCTCCACGGTATCATGAATACCTCCGGTATCATGCACGACGGAGAGTGTGCCGTATTTGGGGCTCACCATCTGGGGCAAGCCACACGGCTCAAAGCGGGAAGGCATCAGCATAAAATCCGAACCTGCGTAACCAAGACGCGACAGATTTTCATCAAAATCGCAAACCGCAACACGCCCAGCCAGGTTATGCATTTCAAGGATAGTGCGGAAATGAGGTTGGAACGAGCCGTTGGCAATGATGGCGACCTGCAGGCCGATGTCATTATAATCGGCCACCGTCTGGTAGAGGATGTCAGCAAGCAGCTGGCAACCTTTTTGCATGGGATCGAGGCGGGATGGCCAGAATAAAATTGGCGCATCGGGATCAATATTAAGACCACAGCGCTCCTGCAGCTTGCGCTTATTGATCGCCTTGCCCTCCATGACGTTGGCCTGATCATAATTGAACTCGAGGGCTGGATCCGTTGCAGGATCATAGGAAACATCGGGGGCGTTGAGAATACCCGTGGCACAGCCTGCATGCAGCTTGTTGGAGAGCTCGTTGCGAATCGCATCGGGAACAAAACTGTGTTTACCCTCAACGACCTCGTAGAGGAAGGTCGTACTGACCGAGTTTACATGATCCGCGGCAAAAATACCACTGGCAAGCAGGTCAGTGGCGTTGGCCTCCCGGGACTGCTCATAGGAATAGGGTGGATTTTCAAAGTAGAGATGGTTCCAAAATTCAGCGGCATCAATGCCACGGTCCTCGATTTGCGCCAAGGAAACCTTCTCCGTATGGATGTTGTGAATGGTGATGAGGCTGGGAATGGCGTTACGCTTGGCAACCGCCGGGATAAGCCCTGTCATCCAGTCATTACAATGAATCAGATCCGGCTTAACGGTGGGAATGATGTGATTGATGACCTCGCGCATAAACGCCAGCGCCATGTGCAGGTTCTCCCCTGCATAGACCTGGTCACGATGGTAGAACACCCGGTCCTCGGCGAGATGGATCCGATCCTTGCCAAGATTCTCCCTGACACGCTGGTACTCACGATCATGCACACTCTTCACACAATCATTGAACATCCTCCGGTAATTGGGCAAGGCCACATGAACATCCGCTCCCTGATCATAAAGGGCACTCACCAGGGATGCGGATACATCCGCCATGCCACCGGCCTTGGCACTGAGCCGCTGGGCCATGTTACCCATACCTTCGGGAAGATAGGTGATCTCAGGGGTCACCACCAAAATCGTCGGCTTTCCTCCCTCTCCGGAAACCCTGTCTTGCTGCTCATCCATGACAGTAGCCGATGAGCCATCCTGAGGCTTTGCCGCAGCTCTGGAGACGGCTGCCTTTTGCGAGCCCCTCGCAGTGCTCATAACATTTTTCTTACTCATGGCCATTAATCGCGATTAGGTTTCTTCTAGAGATCTTTTTTAACGGTAGCAAGGATGATGTTGAAACTAATGTGTTTAGATACAAAAAGCAGCCTCCGTTGACCGGAGGCTGCTTTTTGATAAAAGATCATGATAGCTGGCTGGGGGAGGGAATTATTTTCTCTTTTTAGCAAGCTCCTCCTCGCTGCGTGACTTGGCCCAATCATAGTATTCCTTGGCGTCGATGACCTCCATGCTGCCTCTCATGTTGGCATGCCCCTCACCACATAGCTGGGCGCAGACCACATAGGTTTCGAGCTTTTCAACGGGCTTGAACCACATCGGGATTTCTTTTCCAGGTATGCAGTCTTGTTGGATACGCATGGGCACGATGGCAAAGTTGTGAATCACATCCTTTGAGGAAACCTGCAGAATGCTGTTTCTGCCGACTGGAAGACGCAGAATGGCCGTTGAAGTAAAATCATCATCACCATTAGGGTCATCAGGGTCGATTCCCAGAGAATTGTCTCCAGAGATCAGAGAATTATCCGTACGTCCGAAGATGCCGTCGTTTCCCGGGTAGTGATAGGTCCAGCCATACTGGTGGCCGACCACACGCACACGGGGGGCATCAGGGTCATTGGCGACCACCCGCTCGAAGGTGTCTGTGCGTTCAGCCCATAGTGGGAATGCAAAGCCCAACAGGAAAACAGCTTCCACAATAACGACACCAATCTCCAGATGAGTTGAGACATGGCTTTTTACTCCAGTGTATGACGCATGTGGGTTGCGACGGTGCCAGAACTTAATCAGGCAAACGAAGAAGAAGATCGTCCAGCCGACGAAAAGCACCAGCATGAGCCAGTGAATAACGGCATTCATCTGGTCAACCTGCTCACCGTGTTGGGCGCTGTTACCAGGGTTTCCGAAGAGATCGAGAATAGACATGGGTATGAAGAATCGGGATTAATGAGTGATGAGTGACAAATGACTAGTCGCTGTAGGATGGATCGAGATTGGCGGTTTCACGTTTGGCCATACGGGCAATGAAAAAGATGATCGATACCAGCATCGGAATGATAATGCAGAGCATCACGAGCATCGCGTAACCGGCCGCTACCGAATCAAGGTGATCTTTTCCAGTACCCATGCAAACTGAGCAGGCAATGATGTTGAATAGAGAGGACATGATTACAAGTTGGCCGGTGTTTAGTATTCTCTGGACTTGCGGTAAAAGTTGACACCATAAATAGGAAGAATCACCCCGATGACGGCACATACAGCACCGAATATCTTGAGCGCGGTGTCAGGATGAGCCGTTAACACAAATGCCCATAACACCACAAAGACACAGAGCAGTGTCGAGAGGGTAATGAAGAGAATGTGGAATCCTTTCAGGGACATGAGCTTGGTGGGTGTTGATGTGTCAGTTAGTGAGAGTTTGGCGTGTCATCCTCAATGGTGAGCCTTCCAGCACGGGCTATCTGCCGAAGAAAGCCTTGAACTCGATCGGGTC
>CAYXEC010000006.1:0-44939 GCA_964463855.1 uncultured Verrucomicrobiales bacterium
TCTCGCCTGAGCGGCCCAAACCCGGAGACTCACTTACCATCAACGCCAATGCCTTTGATCAATACGGCGCACCACTCGTGGAAGGTGAAGTACACGTGGACATCACCTCTCCCGACGGAGACAGCAAGCGAATCACCCTTAACGAAGATGATGAGATTTGGGGAAGTTACTCAGGCAGATTCAAAATCACCCAACCTGGAGCTTGGAAAATCCACGCTGCCGTTGGAGAGGATCAAGCCCACGCTACCCAAACCACGCTCATTGCGCAGGGTGACGAGATCGAAAAAACCGGCATGCCCTCCCGGGCTGAGGTCATTGAAGAGATGGCCAGAGTATCCAAAGGCCAGATTATCGAGGGTGACAGGATCACAAAACTTGGCGATGAAATCAGGGCCCTGCCTAATCCAAAGCCTCTCGAATCACGCACACCCCTCTGGTCACATTGGCTCACAGCCACCTGTCTGGTATTACTACTGGCCATCTTCTGGGCCGGCAGAAAGCTCAACGGAACTTTTTAATCGAACAGGCCCCCATCCTGAACACATGCCGCGGTCTTTTTGCATTTGCAACCGCTCACAATTCTGGTTACTTTCTGTCATCTATGTTTTCCCTAAGGCAATCAGCTTTGAGAAACTTTGTCCCCCTCTTACTGTTGCTCCCCATTCTCCTTGGTGCGTTCTCGTTACAGCTCAAGGCCCAGCAAGATCCTGCCACACTTGATCCGGCAGACATCTTTTTCCAGGCATGGCTCGAAATCAAGCGCGCCGAAAAATTCGAGGAGGATGAGAAATTCAGTGATGCCTGGCAGAAATACAGACAGGCTGCCGACTATTATAATGTTCTCAATGAGTTTCATAAAAACTGGAAGCCCAACCTCGTGCAAAGCCGCATGAACAGCACGGCACAAAGCATGAAAAAAATTGAGCCCAAGGCCTCTGCAGAACTGGCGAGCAACCGGAAAAAAACCCAGGACCTCATCGAATCTCCCATACCAAGCTCGCCAGGCCAGAAGGGCTCAGTGACCGGCTACCAGATTACCCCGCAGACAAGCACAACAATCCCGGGATCCGCCTTGGCAGCTGACCCCGCCACATTGAGTCGCCTCAAAAGGCTGGAAGAAGAAAACAAGCAACTCAGGACACAGCGAGAAGAGCTACTGAGGGAAAACAAAAACATCAAGGCACTTGAAGCTGATGCGTCCCTCAAGGATCAGGAGCGCAAAAAACTCGAGGAGGAGATCAAGAAAAAGGACAAGGAAATCGCCATGATACGCGATGTGCTTGCGCGTGCGCCCCTGCAGCAAGACATGAACCGGCTGACAATAGAGAACCAAACTCTCCAAGAAGAATTAAAAATCACGGCACGAGCTCTGAAATCCTCTAAGGAAAAGCTGATGGAAGCCGAGCAAAGTGCCGACAATTTCCGTCAGGAAGCGGAGCTGGCCAAAAATCGCATCAAAAAAATCGAGCATGAGATGCAAAGCAAGGTCAGCGAAATCCAGCAGAATATGAAGGCGCAAAAAGACGCTGACAATCAGGTGATCGTCAAGTTGCGCGAGGAGCTCAAAACGGTCACCGGAATGCTTGAGCAAACACGCCAGGAACTGGGCCAGGCCAACAAACGCATCGATCAGATGCAGCAAAGCCTCAACGAGTCCCAGGCCACCATCGAAGAACTCACCAAACAGCGCGACAGCCTGCGTATTGAGCGAGACACGCTCGCTAACATCCTGAAGAAAAGTGACTCAAAAGGGATTCAGGAACTGATCAAGGAAAACGTGCGCCTTGGCACGGAACTCAAGGAAGCCAGCGAGCGGCTTGTGTTCCTTGAAAAAAGCCATGACACCACTAAGGATCAGTTAGTCAACGCCCGCAACGATCTCGCCATCGCCAAGTCCAGCATCCTACGCTACCAGAACGAACAGGAAACGCAGAACAACACCATTCAATCCCTTGAGAATCAGCTTCGTGAAGCAGAAACATCCCTTGCCAATATTCAGGCCGGGGATGACAACTACTCCAATGAAGAGGAGATCAAAACACTGCGCGGCACAGTCCAGCGACTTCTGGCAGCGCAGGAACGCCGCCGCATGGGTGAGCAGATCCTCTGGGACACCTACCAAAAATCGAAAGTGAAGATCGAAGGGCTTGGCAAGGCCATTGAAGACATTCGAAACATAAAAATTGACCTCACCGATGAGGAAAAAGAATTCGTCGCCTCTCATCGTCGTCCCGACCGGGAATTCACCAGCCCTCAACGTGTGTCCATGGCTCACGCCCTCAAGTTCGGCAGCGAGCTTGCCGCTGAAACCCAGTATGTCGAGAGCCTCATCATACGCCATTTCCAAAAAGGCCGCACTCAGGCAGCGCACTCCGTGCTCATTGACATTAATGAGAGGGCACCCGGCAACTACCGCATCCTCTGCAATCTCGGCGTTGTCGAAATGAAGCTCGGCAATTATCATGCAGCTATCCAGTGCCTGGACGAGGCTATTACCATGCGTGAAAATAGCAGCTATGCCCATTTCATGCTCGGTATTGCCCATTACAAAAACAGTGATTGGGATATGGCCATGACTTCCTTTGATCGCTCACTCTCCATCAGGCCTGACAATGCACGTGCCCACCTTTACCTCGGTAACCTTGCAGGTGCAGCCAAACGCTATGAAAAGGCCGAGGAGCATTTCCTCTCCACCATCGAACTGGACCCCACCCTGCCTGATGCCTATTACAATCTCGCTGTTCTTTACCAACAGCAAACCCGCAACAAGGACGCCCTGAGCTATTATCAGAAAGCTCTGGACAATGGCGCCCAGCCCGATCAGGCACTCGAGAAAAAATTGCTTAACTAGAACATTACCCTTCCACGGGCAATCGAGTTTGCGGCCCACACATCCAATTAAAATTCAACTGCTCTTCGCTTGCCTTCAATTGGCAAGATCTCACCAAACCCCACCCCATGCTTAGTCAGGAGGAACAAGCCCGCTACGCCCGCCACTTCTCTCTTCACCAGGTAGGCGTGGCAGGACAGGAGAAGCTCAAAAAGTCGGCTGTTCTGTGCATTGGAGCTGGGGGCCTGGGCTCGCCATCCTGCCTCTATCTTGCCGCTGCAGGGGTCGGGCGTATCGGCATTGTTGATCCCGACACAGTGGAAGTATCCAATCTCCAACGTCAAATCCTGCACGGGCAGTCCAACATCGGAGCGAGCAAGCTGGAAAGCGCCACCTCGCGCCTTGCAGAAATCAATCCACACGTCACGATCGAGCAACACGCCTGCCGATTCAGTGCCGCGAACGCTGTCGACATCGCATCACAATACGACCTCATCATTGACGGCACCGACAACTTCCCAACGCGCTATCTAAGCAACGACGTGGCATACTTCCTCAAGAAACCCAACGTCTACGCTTCGATCTTTCGTTTCGAGGGCCAGCTTAGCGTCTTCGCGCCTCACCTCGGGGGGCCATGCTACCGCTGCATGCTGCCAGAGCCACCCGCGGCCGACAGTGTGCCCAGCTGCGCGGAGGCAGGCGTTCTTGGGGTCTTGCCAGGTATTATGGGAAGCCTCCAGGCCATGGAAGCAATCAAACTTCTGCTTGGCTGTGGCTCCCCACCGCTGGGACGCCTGCTGCACTATGACGCACTTGATACCCGTTTTCGTGAATTCAATCTTCGCAAGGATCCTCAATGCCCGCTTTGCGGTGAAAACCCTCGCATTACTGAGCTGCATGAATACGATCAAACCTGCAACAACACCAACCCGGATACAATGACAGACCAAGCCGATGAAATAAGTGTCGAGCAACTCAAGAGCAGACTCAAGGAGGCATCATTCAATGGTCTGCTCATTGATGTGCGTGAGCCCTGGGAACACAATATCGCTCACATTGAGGCAGCAAGACACATCCCCATGGCTGAGATTCCGGAAAATCTGGATGAGCTTCAGAAGACGGGAAATGACCGGGAATTGCTCATCATCTGCAAGTCCGGAGGGCGCAGTGGCCGTGTTGTGGATTATCTCAGCGAGCATGGCTTCACCAATGTGCACAACGTCACCGGAGGCATGGATGCCTGGCTAAAAATCAACCATTGATCATCGGATCATCGCCCTTTATCAAGTAAGCATTCATACCCTTACAAGTCATACAGTTCGCAATCCATGGGACATCTTATCGTTATTGAAGGTATCGACGGAACCGGGAAATCCACGCAAGCGACCATGCTGGCAGATGCCCTGAAGGAAAGCCACCACGAGGTCGTGCAAAGCTTTGAACCGACCAATGGCCCGTGGGGGAAGAAACTTCGGGAGAGCGCGAGCACCGGTCGCCTCAGTATTGACGATGAGCTGGAATACTTCATCAAGGACCGTCGTGAACACGTTGAAAATGTCATCCTCCCCGTCATTGAGCGAGGAGGCATTGTCATCCTGGACCGGTATTACTTTTCAACCATGGCTTACCAGGGCGCACGTGGCATCGACCCCCAAAGCATCCGCGAACAAAACGAGGCGTTTGCACCAAAGCCCGACATACTCATCATTCTCGACCTGGATGTGGATACCGCCCTCCAGCGCATCGGGGCCAGAGACGGCCAGACCAATGAATTTGAAAAGCGTGAATCACTCGACTTTTGTCGCAAGCTCTTTTTGAGCCTCAAAGACGAGTCATACGCTCACGTGATCAAAGCTGATGCAGGCATTGAAGACGTCCACGCAGCCGTGAGCAGCAAGGTTTATGACTTACTCAACGCAGATCATCCATCGGGCCACTAGCACGCCAGCACCCACGCCAGCTCTAGAGAGCCTCTGGCTTTTGGAGTAACTCCGATATGCGGTTAAGCAGCATTCCCGCGCCCCCGCCGTCAACCACCCTGTGATCGAAGGTAAGATCTATCTCGGCCTCCGTCACAGGAACAAAAGTATTGGTCTGATCGCTCCAAACTGGCCGTTTGACACCAGCGCTTAGCCCCAGGATCAATGTCTCATTGGGAAGCGGAATGGGTGTTCCCCAGGTCAGGCCGAATGTGCCAAAGTTCGTAACCGTGGCAATACCATGCTTGGTGGCATCATCGGGAAGTTTGCGTGAACGCGCCAGCTCGACGAGACGATTGTAATCCTCAACAAGCTCGCTGAGCGACTTGGTGTCGGCATCACGGATAATGGGCACGAGCACTCCGTCATCCACCTGCACGGCTACACCAATGTCAAATGCCCGTGGATGCACGATGTTTTGACCAATCAGATAACCCGCGGTGGTGGGATTTTCCGCCAAAGCAAGTGCAAGAGCCCTCAGTAAATAGAGCGCAGGCCCCGGCTTGGGGTTCTGGCTGCGGCGGTGATCAAGGATCTTGTCCATGACAAGAGGTCTCGCCACTGTTGCCAAAGGACGCGTCCAGCTTCTGCGCATTGCATCAGCCACGGCTAGACGCATCGGCGAAGCCTTGGTATAGGGCCAGGACTGGATGTATTCGAGAAATGCCTCAAGATCCTCCACGGTGACCCTTCCGCCTGCACCACTGCCTGGCACAGCCGATATATCGGCAGCCCTCAAGCCAAGCTCAGCCATTCGGGCGCGCATTCTGGGAGATATGTAATGCGCGCCCTGCTTGCCGGCGGGAACCGGTAAACCCTTGATGCTCGGCTCAACAAGGACTGGCTCGCGATAGCCGCCATCTTCCGTCTTAAAATGCAAATTTTGCTCCGCGTCATCATTCCGGGCTGTGGCTGCCTCCGCAACTTCAGCATCCATCTCCTCCATGGACTTTTCACCCGTGCGCGCCAATTCCTCCTCGGTGACCTCAAGTATGCCCAGCAAACTGCCAACTGCGTAACTTTTGCCTTCCTCCGCGAGAATTTCAGCTACCTCACCCTCGCAAAGCGCCGTCACCCCCATCGTCGCCTTATTGGTCTCCACCTCAATGACCTCCTGGTCCGCGGCCACCTTGTCGCCCACGGCGATGTTGAGCCTGATAATCGTTGCCTCGGCTATGGACTCACCGAGCTGTGGCATCAAAATAGGAACTCTGGGCATGGCTTTTTAGGTTAATTTATTTAAGTAAAATTGATTATAAATATCAGTAATCCAACAACTTGCGCAGCTCCATTGCGATGGATTCCGGGGTTGGACGGTGAGACGACCATAATTGAGGGTGATATGGGATGGGCGTATCCTTCGAATTAAATCTTGCTGGCGGGGCGTCCAGCAAATGAAAGCCATCCGCACATACCCGGGAAACCACCTCGGCAGTCACACCCCCCCACGGGAAAGCTTCTCCGAGGGCAAGCAGTCTGCCCGTGCGAGCTACAGAGGCGATAATGGTATCTGTGTCGAGAGGCTTTACCGATCTGAGGTCAACAACCTCGATCTCCCAGCCACCGTCATGTTGAAGCATTTCAGCGGCGCGGACCGCCTCATGAACCATCGCACTGTAGGTGACCACCGTGGCATGCTTACCAGGGCGCGTGATCCTGGCCTTGCCAATCGGCAAGCGATCCCCTGACAAATCGGCTGATTTAAGCCAACGATAAAGGAATTTATGCTCGCAGTAGATAACCGGGTCATTCAGCGCTATTGAATCAAGCAGCATACTGTATGCATCGGCCACCGTGGCCGGAGTGACCACTACCAAGCCAGGATAGTGAGCATAGACGGATTCCATGCTCTGACTGTGAAAAGGTCCAGATCCGGGCGTACCCCCTGATGGCAAGCGCATCGTCAATGGCACGGGAACACCCGTTCGATAATAGTGAGTGGCCGCCTGATTGACAATCTGATTGAAAGCCACCGAGGAAAAGTCAGCAAATTGCATCTCAAGAACCGGTCTGGCACCCTCGATGGCAGCACCAATGGCAACACCAGCCATGGCATCCTCACTGATGGGAGCATCCAATACCCTGCCTGGATACTTTTCTTGCAAGCCCTTGGTCGCTTTGAAGGCACCTCCAAACTTACCTATATCCTGGCCATAGAGAAACACGTCAGGATCTCGCTCCATGACTTCATCGAGAGCAGCGTGGATAGCATCTATGTAAGTAACTTCACCCATGATCGTTTCTAAGCCTGCATTTCCGGGTTTGAATATGCCATCCAATCATCTTGGTAGGGGTCCGGCCCATCCTCCTTCTGGGCAATGGCAACCGCCTCCTGCACCCGCTCTGCTGCCTGCTGCTGCCAAAGTTCGATTTCGTCCACCTCGGCAAAACCGCCCTCCACCAGCTGTTTAATTCCCACTTCAATGCTATCCCTGCCCAGCCCGGACTCCTTGATGGCAGCATCCACATACGAGGCATCATCATGCTCACCATGCCCTGTGAGCCTGAGCATCGATGCCACGACAAGCTGCGGGCCCTCACCATTGCGAGCCCGTGCCACAGCCTCGCGCATCACCTCAATACAGGCAAGCATGTCAGTGCCATCGACACTATGACCCCGAACCCCGTATCCAGGAGCCTTGTCAACCAGGTCAGCACAAGCAAATTGACGGTCATTGGGTGTGGAATAGGCATACTGGTTGTTGGCGATCGTTAAAACCAAGGGCAGTTTTTCCACCGCAGCGGTATTAAGGCCCTCGTGAAAGGCACCAGTAGACGTGCAGCCATCGCCAACGCATGTCGCTCCGACCACACCATCCAACTTACCCTTCATGCGCTTGGCCAGCAGCATGCCTGCCACCACAGGTATTGCCGCCCCAAGATGGGAAATCATTGCCAGCATACCCTCAGCGGGTCGCCCCCGGTGAATGTTACCATCCCGCCCACGCATAGGCCCCTCCACAGAGCCCAGATAGGTGCGAGTGCAATCAAGCAACTCCTCGCCAAAGGCAGTACGCCCTGCCTGATCACGAATCAAGGGAGCATACACATCACGCCCTTTCTCAAGACATGCGGCCATGGACGCACTGACTGCCTCCTGTCCCTTCCCCAGGTAAACCCCTCCAACAATCTTGCCTGCCTTGTAGAGACTCCCGAGCTTATTCTCGAGAACGCGGGCAGTCAGCATGGCATTAAAAACGCGCCTGACATGCTCACGCTGGGCGTTGTCGCGGCAATCTATGGGCTGATGATCCATGTAGCTGAGCTCAGGTGTGAATTGGCAGGGTTCGGTATTGTGTCCATTGGCATGTCCATTGGCGTGTCCATGGGAACATCCGACCCGCTTGCAAAAGAATATCCATAAGCGGGGTCTGGACTCAGCTTAAAGATAGCCAAGCCCAAGCTGCAATAGCATTCTTTGCCAAAGAAGCAGGATGTGTCACAAGAAACCATTGCATTTCCACGTCATTGCCTGCATAAGAAGCCCTTAATTGGCATTGAGAATGCCCTTACAAATCATGGAACCCACTCTTCTCATCCTTGCAGCCGGCATGGGCAGCCGCTATGGCGGCCTCAAACAAATGGACCCCATGGGCCCGCACGGGGAAACCGTACTGGATTACTCCGTCTACGATGCCATCCGTGCAGGCTTCAAACGTGCCGTTTTCATTATCCGGGAAGACTTTGCCCCGGCATTCCGAAAAGGTGTGGGCGCCAGGTTCGAGGGCAAAATCGAAGTTGATTACGTCTTTCAGAAGCTCAACGATCTACCACAGGGCTTCAGTGTTCCCGAGGGCCGCGAGAAACCATGGGGAACCGCACACGCAATACGCGCGGCCAGACATCAAGTAAAAGGACCCTTTGCTGTGATCAATGCCGATGACTTCTACGGAGCCGATGCTTACCAGCGCATTGTGAAGCATTTCCAGGATTCGCAAAGCTCAGGGGATTCCAAATCGCACTACTGCATGATTGGCTACCACATTGACAAGACTTTGTCCGAACACGGTGAAGTAAACCGCGGTATCTGTTCAGCATCCAACGGCTTGCTGAGCGACGTTGAGGAAATCACGGAAATCAAGCGCGAGGAGGACGGCAAAATATACGGCAACCGCCTGAATGGCACTCGCACTGAGGTTGACGAGCACGCGCTGGCTTCAATGAATTTCTGGGGCTTTAACGACGAGTTCTTCAGCCAAATCGAGAAGCATTTCATCCACTTCCTCACGGAATTTGGCAGCGAAATGAAATCCGAGTGTTATATTCCAACTGTTGTCGACGAGTTGATCCGTCACGACAGGGCCGATTGCAGAATCCTGGAGACAACCAGCTCCTGGTTCGGTGTCACCTATCCTGACGACAAACCCCATGTCGTCCGCGCTATTGAGCAACTGGTCGATCAGGGGGCTTATCCAAGCCCTTTGGGTTAGTCGCCCATCCATTTAAAAAAGCAACTTTCCATGAACATACTCGTCACAGGCGGCGCCGGATTCATTGGCTCTCACATTGTTGAATATTTCCAGGGCAAGGCATCCGAAATACGCGTTTTGGACAATCTTCGCACCGGCAAAAAAAACAATCTCCAGGGCTTGGAATGCACTTTTGTCAATGGCTCTGTCACGGATCGCGAACTTGTCAAGGAAGTCATGCATGACATTGACTATGTCTTCCATATGGCTGCGTTAGTATCGGTCGCTGAATCCATGACTCAGATATCAGAATGCGTTGCTATCAATGTCGGCGGCCTCATCAATGTAATAGAAGAAGGTGTCGCTGCCGGCGTTAAAAAAATTGTCTTTGCCTCATCCGCCGCCGTTTATGGAGATAACCCGTCCTCACCAAAGGTGGAAACGATGTGCCCGGCACCCAAAAGTCCTTACGCCATAACCAAACTCGACGGAGAGCAATATCTCGACTTGTTCCACAACGAGGGCAAGATACTCACGACTTCACTTAGGTTTTTTAATGTCTTCGGTCCGCGCCAAGACCCACGCGGCGCATACGCTGCCGCCGTGCCCATCTTCATGGAAAAAGCCCTCCGAGGGGACAACATCATCATTCACGGAGATGGCCAGCAAACCCGCGATTTTATTTATGTCAAAGACATTGTCGGGGCATTGGTATTTGCAGCGTTAAATGATTCCATGCATGGAACCTATAACGCAGGTTATAGTGAGGAGACAAGTATTCTGAATTTGGCAGCAAGCATCATGGAAATGGCAAACACAGACTGCACGATCGAGCACGACGCTGAGCGCCCCGGGGACATTAAACACTCGCTCGCATCGGCAGACAAACTCCGACAAGCTGGATGGCAGCCAGAGTTCAGCCTGCAGCAAGGATTAGCCGAAACCTTAGCGTATACCAAAGCCTTGCAGGACGAGTCAAGCTAGCCGGCACAGGGGCTTCTCCATCCGGGCGGGATAGGGACTTTTCATTCCTCTGGATCGGGCTATATTGCGTTTTCTGCCAATTATGATCAAACTTCACGGCATTTTCGCGGCACTCCTTCTTCTCGCTGGTTGCCTGCACGGCCACGGGCCGTCAGGGATGGTGTCGTGCATCCTTCCAAGCTACCTCCTGGCACAGAACTCCAACATCTCCCAAGGCCAAGTCGGACAGGCCTCTGACAAAATCAACAGCAACGATGTGCGCGTAACCGTGCTTGGTTATCATGATTTTTCCGCCACCAAAGAGGCCACGGAAATGCTCATACCCACGGACAAATTCCGCAAGCAGATGCAAGCGATCAAGGACCTTGGGCTCAATGTGATCAGCCTTGAAGACTTCACGGCCTGGAAACGCGGCGAGAAAAAGATCGAAGACCGCTCAGTGCTCATCACCATCGACGACGGCTGGAAGTCCGTTTACACCGATGCCTTTCCCATCCTCAAGGAATTGGGATTTCCCTTCACCGTCTTTCTCTACACCAATTACGTCGACGGGGGTCAAAATGCTCTTACAACTGCCATGATCAGGGAAATGCAGAAACACGGTTGCTCCATTGGCAGTCATTCCATCTCTCACCCCTACCCGGCCACTGTGAGGGCACAACGGGCGAAGGGAGAAGCCGCATTCCAAAAATACCTGCGAGAGGAAATGGGCCAGTCACGCAAAAAGCTAAAACAAAAATTCGGAGGCAACATTTCATGCTATGCCTACCCGGGAGGTTTTGTGACCGGTGAAATGCTCCCCATGGCAGCGGAGCTCGGCTACGAGTGCCTGTTCACCGTAATTCCAGGCAAGACAACCCGTAAAACCTCCAGCTTCACCATCCCCCGATACATCATTCTCGGCAATCACGATTACATCTTTCGCAATGCCACAAGCTTCAAGGCAACAAAAACCTCGGCCGCAACTGCAGGTGCCATCATCCAAACAACACCTCACCCAGTGATTCCGGAGCCAGGTTCAATCATATCAACTCGGCTGCCCACCATCTCAGCCGATCTTTCAGAGGTCGAGGAAATAGATCCGGAGTCCATTGTCATGCGTGTCGTGGGATTTGGCAAAGTGCCTGTCCACTATGACCCATCCACCAAAACCGCACAATGGACGGTCAGCCGTCGGCTTCGAAGCCGCACTTGTGAAGTCACACTTCAGTGGCGTTGCCTCGAGCAAGACGAATACGAAAAGCCGATGACTTGGATTTTTCTCGTTAATCGCGAAGCTGCTTACCAAGCTCAATAACAGACACAAAAAACCTTATGTTCTCATCACTATCAGACAGCCTCGACAAAACGTTCCGAAACCTCCGCGGCGTTGGCAAAATATCGGAGAAAAACATCAGCGATGCACTTCGTGAAATCCGTTTGGCCTTACTCGAAGCGGACGTCGAATTCGGGGTGGCCAAGGACTTTATCGCAAGAGTGAAAGAGAAAGCGATGGGGGCAGACGTGCTCAAATCCATCAAGCCCGGTGAACAAATCGTTAAGATATTTAACGACGAACTCACCAGGCTTCTGGGCGGCGATGCTGCCCCACTCAACCTCAATGCCCCAGCCCATGTCCTGCTCTGCGGACTCAACGGTGCTGGAAAAACAACTACAGCTGGCAAGCTTGCCTTACGACTCAAAAACGAGGGCCGGCGCCCCTTGCTCATTGCATGCGACCTCTACCGACCTGCGGCTATCGATCAACTGGCAACACTTGCCAAGCAAATCGACGTGCCCTGTTTCACTCCCGAAGCCGGCGAAAAGAATCTCCTCAAGGTCGCAAAGCAGGCATTGAAATGGGCCAAAACACAGAACGGGACCACACTCATTTTTGATACTGCCGGCCGGCAGGAAATGGATGACAACCTCATTGCCGAGCTCAAGGATCTGCACAAATTTCTCGAGCCAGGCGAGACGTTACTTGTCGCGGACTCGGCTACCGGCCAGCAAGCCGTCTCAGTCGCCCAACACTTTGATGATGCGGTGGGTATAACCGGCATCATCCTCACCAAGCTTGATGGCGATGCCCGTGGTGGTGCGGCCCTGTCGATGAGAGCGGTTACCGGCAAGCCCATTAAGTTCATCGGTGAAGGGGAAAAACTCGAACAGCTCAGCGTTTTCCATCCCGACCGCATGGCCAGCCGGATCCTCGGCATGGGCGATGTGGTGAGCATGGTTGAGACCGCAGCCCAGAATATTGACGAGGAAGAGGCTATGAACGCGGCCAAACGGATGCAGTCTGGCAAGTTTGATTTCAACGACTTCCTTGATCAAATGAATATGCTGCGCAAACTTGGGCCTCTGGACGGGTTGCTTGGCATGCTGCCCGGTTTCAGCAAAATCAAAAAACAAATTCCAGCCGAGGCATTTGATGAGAGGCGTATGAAGCGCATGGAGGCCATCGTCTTGTCAATGACCCCGCGGGAAAGAACCACACCCCAGCTCATCAAGGGCACCCGGCGCAAAAGAATTGCCGCAGGCTCGGGCAACACGATTATTGAAGTGAATCGCTTCATCAAACAGTTCACCCAAATGCGCAAGATGATGAAGTCCAAGGGAAAGATGAAAGAAATGATGAAGCAACTTGGAGGCATGGATGACATGGGTGACATGATGGGAGGTCTTGGTGGTGGCGGAAAACTACCAAAGCTCCCCTTCTAGGGGCTTCTATCTGCCAAGCAATCTGTTGGTATCCTTTACCCCCAGCCCCTTTTGCTCTTTCCAGTCAATGATTTCAGGCTGTTGATAGACCCTTCTGCGCGCATCCGTCTCAGCGTCACTAGACCCTTCGATACGCTCTGAGCTCTGCTCTCGCGCTGTCGGGGTCTCATATTGAGTGGTTCTGTAGCCCTGCCCGTCAGCGCTGGCTTTTTTACCGTCTGTCAGTGCTTGTTGGCGGACAAACCATGGCTCCATCTTGTACTGGCTGGCATCCGTGTTGCCCGCGTATTGCTTGGCTTTGAATTGCGTATCTCCTGCCCACCTCTTTTTGGCGTAGGATTTTGTCCTGTAGTCTTTACCGTTGAAATCACGGCCCTGTGTTAGCTGACTTGCTTTTCCTTCAAAAGAACTGCGAAGGTCGGACTTCATAAGAGGATTGCCTTCCGCGTCCTTGCCGAGGCTGAACTGCTCGGGATTACCCCATGGATCCACTCTCACCTGGGACTTGCTCACCGTTCTCTTGCTCGCGCAAGAGCCGAGCATGAGCGTCACAGTCATGCAAACAAGCAAGCTAATCGAATAGAACATAAGCTCCCCGAGGATGCCATCTATCTCACATCTCAGCAAGTAAGGATTTCAAACGGAGTAAGATTGGCAAAAATTATACGTGCCTCGTGAGCGCTTTTTCGTTTCCATAGGGGGTATGGAAGGGCAAGAGGCAGGCAAAACAAAGCTGAGGACAGAAATGCGCTCCTGGCTGGCAAGCATGAGGGCCGATGAGATCCACGCTGCCTCCACTGCCGTATGCGGACACATCGCTTCAGCCCGTGAGCTTCTGGCCAATGTCCAGACCATCGGCTTGTATGCGTCCATCCAGAGCGAAATTTCGCTCAGTGCACTTCATGATCTGCTTCCCGACATGACATTTGCCTACCCTCTCTGCCAATCTGACAAGCACCTTGGCTTCCACATTGTAGAGAATATCGATCAACTGGTTTCCAACCACTACAGGATTCCGGAACCCAACCCCTGCAAACACCCCGAGATTCATCTGGAGAAAATTGATCTGATTTTCTGCCCGGGATTGGCTTTTGGTTTGGATGGATCAAGACTGGGTCGCGGCCAGGGATACTATGACCGAACTCTACAGACATACAAGGGGCTCAAGATCGGGGTCGCACTTGACATTCAAATCACAAAGAGTGTGCCCCACGACCATCACGACGCCATGATGAGCCACATTGTCTCCGAGAGCGGCATCGCTATTGCCATACCTTGGAAAGAATAGAACTTTGCACGTCCTCCATGACTGCGCTCTGCCTCTCCGTCGCATCATCGTAGCCTGCAAGATGCAGTAGCCCGTGTACTATGTAGAGCATCAACTCCCTCTCAAAATCGTTGGCGTATTCCCGGGCCTGGGTCCTCGCAGTTTCCACACTGATGTGGATCTCACCATGATCAAAGGTAATCACATCAGTGGGCCCTGCCAAATCCATGAACTGAAAGTGAAGGTCCGCAATGGTTTCATCATCGACAAAACTCACCTCTACCTCATCAAGCTGACAAATTACCGCATGCTTTGAGCATACTCGGAGCACTTCCTCAAGAGCCTTGCGCCCGCACGATTGGAGCCGCTCACACAAACCGGCAGTCAGGTCAATGGCCTTTTGATGATTATAGACGTTGAGCTCAGGCATGAATCAATCGCCAAAGGGGTTTAGGATTTCGCCTCATGCGCCACAGCCGCCTCACTACTTTTTGCTGCAGCATGCGAAGCTGATTTTTGCTTTTTTTGATCCTGCAAGTTTTCCTCCTTGGGATACTTGATCCTTGTATGCATCATACTGCGTATTGTATCTGCAAAACTCTTGCTGATCTTCTTGATATCACTCATCGAAAGATCACAGTTCCCGAGCTGGCCGTCCGCTACGCGCGCCATGACCACATCGTTGACAAGAATACGTATTTTCTCCGGAGTAGGCTTGGTCAAACTTCGCGAGGCACTCTCCACGGCATCAGCGAGACTGATAATGGCACTCTCCCGGCTACTTGGACAGGGGCCAGGGTAACGGAAGTTCTTGCGATCCACCTCTGGAATATCCTCTTTATTCTCCAAACCCTCCTTGACCTTTTTGACCATTTCATCACGTTGCTCAATTGCCTTGTGATAAAAATATTGAACCAGGGAATCACCATGGTGTTCACGAATGACCTCAATAATTTTCGGATTGAGTTTGTGCTTAATGGCCATGTCAACGCCATCCTTGACGTGTGCCACAATCACAATGGCGCTCATGGTCGGCGTCAGTGCGTCATGCGGGTTGCGCTCCCCCTGGTTTTCTATGAAATACTCGGGTTTACTCAATTTGCCAATATCATGAAAATAGGAACATACGCGGCACATGACAGCATTGGCCCCAACCTCCTCGGCTGCCGATTCGGCAAGACTGGCTACCACCATGCTGTGGTGGTAGGTCCCTGGAGCTTCAAGTTGTAGTTTGCGCAGCAACTTGTGGTTGAGATCACTCAATTCGAGCCAGCTGATATTGGTCGTGACGGAAAACAAACTTTCCAAGGCCGGCAACAATCCGCTCACCAACATACCCGTCAAAAGCCCCACCGATACCGGCAACAGGGACTGACCTATGAGAATGGAGATATTTTCTCCCGTCGTAGCAGTGGCAAAATCGATCTTATTGAAAATGAATGCCAGCAGCAAAGTGGTCATCCCCACATAAAAACCGGCACGCAGAAGGCTTCCCCGTCTTCTCACCGTACGCGTCAACGAGACCGCCATCGCGCCGGAGATCATCCCAGTGACCACGTAACAGAACACGTCAGCTTCTGGAACCATCAAGGCTCCTAGCAAGCTGGTGCTGAGCGCAGAGAATATGCCTGCGTGCCTTCCACACAAGACGGAGGCCACCATGGGAGCAAAGGCAAGAGGCGGCAACAAGATCCGGTAATCGCCCGACCAGGAGTTGGCATCAACGAAGTGTATGCACAACCTTACCAGTGCCAGGTGAATAGCGATGCCCCCGAAGACGAGCACCACCCTGTCATTGGCATAATTGAGCGCATGCCTGGTGTGATAGATGAGAATGAGCCCTGCGGTGACAATGAGGCAAAGCAGACCTCTGCGCAACCCGCTATCCTGAAACAGGGTCTGATCAGACCTATAAAAGGCCACAATCAGACACACCAGCAGCGCAAAAATCGGATAAATGAGCAATTTCATCCACACACTTCGCTGCATGGAGCCCACAACGGCATTTTCGCTGGTAGTGGTGGTGCGGCGCTTCTTGCCTGATGACATACCCTTGTTTGCAAGGCGCCAACGCTTGATAGCATCAAAGAAACCCATGGATTATAGATTGGATGGAGAAAATAGAAGAGCGCAACCGATATGACAAAAGGAGCTGGTCGCTGCCTCTCCGTATCATTTGAGTAAGACGGTGAAGGGACGCATGAGCGCCCCTTTGGAAGGGTGATCCTAGTTCAAATTAGCCCTCGTGACAATAGCATATTCCTATGATTTTAAACGACCGTTTAAACAGCGCCAATACCGCATAGAAGAACACTATGCGCTTTAAAATGGGCAAGAAAGGGGTGCCGCTCCCCTGTAAGCCGGATTCTGTCCTTACCACGAGGTGGTAATGTACGATCATTTATCTTACCTCACCAGGTGAGGAACCTCCCTTGCGGGATGGTGCGACTAATACCCGGGGATTCTGAGCGGGCGGGCTACCCTTCCCCTGTTTTGTCTTGCGCCACGCGGGGTTTTCACTGCCTCCTCGGTTACCCTTGGAGCGGTGGGCTCTTACCCCACCATTTCACCCTTACCCAGAACCGTGTGGGGCCCGGGGCGGTATGTTTTCTGCTGCACTTTCCGTCCGAACGGCTTGAACCGGTCGTCCCTTGTTATTCACAAGGCGCGCTGCCCTATGGCGTCCGGACTTTCCTCTACGTATCTTGCGACACACAGCGATCGTCCGGGGAGCGGCGCATTAAATATAATCCTGATCACAAAAATGCCAAACATGAAATACGGGAATATCCCTATTGGCCCTTATTCGCACTTGGATTTTGGGATTTTAAACCTAGAAATACCTGCATGTCACACATCCTTACCACCTATGCTCATTTTCCTCTCACCGCCGTGAGAGGTGAAGGTGCACGTCTTTGGGATAGCGAGGGGAATTGCTATCTTGATTTCTGTGCGGGTATTGCGACATGCAGTATCGGGCATTGCCACCCCGTGCTTACACAAGCCATTACAGCGCAGTGCAGTACCCTGATGCACTGCTCAAACCTTTTCCGGATCCCCCAGCAAGAGGAACTGGCGCGCATGATCGTTGAGGACTACATGCACATTCCCGGCAAGGTGTTTTTTGCCAATTCCGGAGCCGAGGCAAACGATGGCATGATCAAGACCGCAAGGAGGTTTGGCCACGCCAGGCCCAACAAAGCAGGTCAACCAAGATATGAGGTTATTACATTTAATAATTCCTTCCATGGCAGAACTCTTGGATCCATGGCCGCGACAGCTCAAAGCAAAATCCAGCAGGGTTTCGACCCCATGCTTCCCGGTTTCCGCTATGTAGCCCTCAACGACTCGGATGGCCTGCGTGCAGCGGTGAGCGATATCACCGCAGGAATCATGCTTGAGCCCATTCAAGGCGAGGGAGGTGTTAACGAAGTGACTCCGGAATTCCTGGAATTCGTTCAACATCTCTGCAAGGAGAACGATCTCCTGCTCATGCTGGATGAGGTTCAGTGCGGACTCGGCAGAACCGGCACACTCAACGGCTGGCAAGCTTTCTGTCCGGATTTGGAACCTGACACCGTATCCTGGGCCAAGAGCCTGGGTGGCGGATTTCCAATCGGAGCCTTCTTCACCAGTGACCGTGCCATTGATGATGGCGGGACTCCCCTTTCCTCGCTCATGAATGCGGGATCACATGGCTCAACCTATGGCGGCAACCCACTGGCTTGCGCAGCTTCCCTCTCTGTTCTTGGTGAAATCCTTACATCCGACCTTGCCGCAAACGCAGCACGCCAGGAGCAGCGGATCCGCCAGGAGGTGCATACTTGGGATCAGCCGGCTATCACCGGCATCAGAGGCAAAGGCCTTCTCATCGGCTTTGCCCTCAATGCGGAGGCCATGGCATGTGAGCAAGGCAATACTCCTGCACTACAGCTGTGCAAGTCACTTATGAAAAATGGCCTCCTCACTGTTCCCGCCGGGGCAGAAACACTACGCTGGGTGCCGCCCCTCAATGTTACCGACAGCGAAATCGATGAAGCCCTTGGCATTCTCAAGGAAACCCTGACATCTCTGTAAAAAATCATCATCCTGAATTTCCCATTTTTATGAATCACTTACTCTCAATTCAAGAACTCTCCAAAGAGTTGATTTGGAAACTCATTGATCACGCCGTCACACTCAAAAACGAGCGCCTCAAAGCCACCCATACAAAACAACCTTTGCAAGGCCAGACATGGGCGATGATCTTCACCAAGGCATCAACGCGCACCAGGGTTTCATTCGAGGTCGGCATTCGCGAGCTTGGAGGATCAGTGATGTTCCTCTCCTCCAATGATATTCAACTTGGGCGCGGTGAGCCCATCAAGGACACAGCGCGCGTGATGGGTCGCATGGTGCACGGAGCAATCATCCGCACCTATGCTCAACAAGATGTTCTCGATTTTGCAAAATACTCCGGCATTCCCACGATCAACGCCTTGACCGACGATGCCCACCCCTGCCAGATCCTGGCTGACCTGCTGACTATTCGTGAACGTCTCGGCACATGGGAGAACAAGAAGATTGCCTTTGTCGGCGACGGCTTCAACAACATGTCCAGATCATGGATGTGGGCCGCCAAGGTGCTTGATTTCCACCTGGCCATTGCCGCTCCCGAGGACTGCCTGCCCACAGATCAATACATGAACCAACTCGACAGCCCCAATGTCAGCCTGCACACAGACCCTGTTGAGGCTGTCCAGAATGCCGACGTAATCAATACGGATGTGTGGCTCTCCATGGGACAGGAAGATCAGGCAGAGAAAGAGGCTCTGTTTGACAACTATCAGGTAAATTCTCAATTACTGGAAGTCGCACATCCATCCCACATTGTCTTGCACTGTTTGCCGGCATATCGAGGCAAGGAAATCACAGAGGAGGTTCTTGAAGCCCATGCCGATGTTATTTTTCAGCAGGCAGAAAACCGCCTTCACGCTCAAAAATCCGTTCTCGCCAAACTCGCTTCTGACCGTTCATTGAGTGCCTGATCCTTGTCGCCCTATCAAGCCGCTCACAAAAGCCCCCCAACCATGCATGGCCAACTCCTCATTCTCGGCATTCATGGCACGGAGTTGAGCTGCGAGGAGGCAGCACTCTACAAATCAGTTCAACCCGGAGGTTTTATTTTATTTGGCCGCAACATCGAGTCGGCTGCACAAACGCGCAAACTCACCGATGACCTTCGCGAACTCTGTGATCTCACTCCGATCATATGCATTGACCAGGAAGGCGGCCGGGTATCCCGTACCCGTCATATCGGCAGCGAGCCACCATCAGCCGAAAGTTTGCGCGACAAGGGAGACCCAGGCTTTATAGCCCAACATGGCAAGCTCACTGCATTTCTGCTTCGCTTATTGGGTTGTAATATGGACCTATGTCCTGTCTTGGACATTGCTTATGATGACCACCCCAGCGATGCACTGAGAGGAAGGTGCTACGGCAGGGACTCCCAGGAGGTCATTACCAATGCAGGAATCTTCAATAGCAACCTTCGCCATTGCAAGGTCTTGTCATGCGGCAAGCATTTCCCATCCTGCGGTCTTGCCACTGATGACCCGCATCACAAGCTTCCCCAGGTTGATAAATCCATCGAGGACATGCTCAAAAGCGACCTCCTACCCTACACCTGCCTCATGCCTGAGCTTGATGCTATCATGAGCTGTCATACCCACTTCTCTGCGGTGAATCCCGATGAACCCGGCCTGCCAGGCTCCATGTCCTACAAACTGCTCACGGGCCTATTACGCAATCAACTCGGTTACGAGGGAGTCATCATGACCGATGACCTCGATATGGGAGCAATTATCAACCATTACGGACGGGGCCCCGATGTTCAGAAGGCCATACAGGCTGGCAATGATATGGTCATGATTTGCCACCAGATGGACACTACCCAACTTGCTCTTCAACACCTCAAGGAATTACCCCACGCAAGAATTGATGACTCCCTTGGAAGGATCGAGAAACTGAAGAAAAAAGTCTACAAGCCTCTGGTATACAGCGATGAGCTCTGGGACACCATCAATGCTGACATCATGAAGCTTCGCTTGGACGTTCTGGGTGATCGTAGTGGGGAGCGGGATGATGACCGAGGCTATACGCCATCTCCCGTGGAGGACTACTAAACAAAAGAGCTTCTTCAGCTCAACTCGATCTCGGAAATGGCCTGCATGATCTTATCGGATATCTTCTGGTAATCCTCTCTCCCTTTGGCTTTGAGCTCTTCCTGGGTAAACTCAATCGGATCTCCGACCACCAGTGTGATGGGGCGAAAACGTATCTTGTTGGAACCCCGGGGAAGGGCTTCACGGGCGCCAAAAATTCGCACTGGCTGAACCGTCGCCTTGCTTTTTGCCACGATCAGGCCGGTTCCCGCTTCGGCTGGTTGTAGCTCACCGTCCAGAGTCCGGGAACCCTCTGGAAATATGACCACCTGGTTTCCCTCACGCAGCAGTTTGATAATGGTCTTCAAACTCGTCATGTCAGGACGATCCTGATCCACTGGAATCGAGTTCAGCCTGGGATATAGCCAGGCACCAAAGCCACGGAACAGAGTCTTGCGCGCCAGATAGTAGACCGCCTTGTCATAGCCAATTCCTACCAGTGGCGGATCAAGATAACTCTCATGATTGGAGGCAATCAAAACCGGACCATCAGCCAGAAGCTTCTCTTTACCAACGACACGATATGAGAAAAAACATACAAAGCACAGCTTCCACAGTGTGTAACAAAACCAATAGATCGTTTTCATGATTGCTATACAGATTTAAGCATTCAGGCCACGGCATCGAAGCTCGGTCAATGCCGCCTCCACCACCTCATCAATACTCATGTCCGAACTGTCTATGACCACGGCTCCGTCTGCAACAACAAGTGGTGAGTTCTTCCGTTTGCTGTCTTCCTCGTCACGCTTGCTGACAACATCAGCCAAACCCTCGGCTGAGCGGCGGGCAAGACGAACTTCCTCGGAAGCATCAATGTAGAGTTTGTAAGGCGTATCGGGAAACACCACGGAGCCAATGTCTCTCCCCTCCATCACCAGGCTTCCCAGCTTCAAGTATTCCCTTTGTTTATCGACCAACAAGTCCCGAACTTCAGGGACAGCTGCCACCCTTGAAACACGGGCGTTTACCTGATCCTCACGAAGGGCATCCCCGGGATCGACCCCGTCAATGAGTATCGTTGACTGACCATCCTTGACTCCGCAAGTCACTACAATATCTCTGAGCATCGATGCCACCGCGCGGGCGTCAGAAGCGTCCACCCCCTTCTTGAGCGTCGTCCACGCAATCGCCCTATACATGGCACCCGTATTGATCATGATGAGCCCGAGTCGCTGTGCAAGACGACGCGCCACGGTACTCTTGCCTGATGCAGCAGGGCCATCAATGGCGATGGCAAAAAAAGGTGTCTGGGAACTAACGGACATATGAACAACTAGATCATCAGGTTATAAACCACTGGGGCAGGCACTCTGAATGAGCTCGAGATGCTCCACAAAACCAGGATAGGATGTGTCAATGCACGCTGTGTTGGCAATAGTCGTTTCCCCGTCAGCAAACAAACCTGCAATCGCAAACGCCATGGCAATACGGTGATCCCCGAAGCTCTCAAGCTGAGTTCCGGATAGCGCCTTGCCCCCGTTGATCTCCATGCCATCCTCGTATTCTTCGAGGTCAGCCCCCATCGCTTTCAAGTTATGGGCCACAGTGGCTATGCGGTCACTTTCCTTGACGCGCAACTCTTTGGCATTGCGAATAACCATTTTCCCTTGCGCCAAGGCTCCAGCAACCGCAAGCACCGGTATTTCGTCAATCAGGTTTGGAACTTCCTCAGGTCTTATCTCTGTCCCTTGAAGCGAGCGTCCGCGAACTTCGACATCCCCATACGGCTCACCACATTGATCCGAATGCACCGAGGATTCAATATCAGCTCCCATCCGGCGCAATACATCCAGGATGGCAGTACGAGTCGGGTTCATACCCACGTTTCGGATGAGCAAATGTGCTCCCGGCATGGATGCCGCTGCAACAATCCAAAATGCCGCTGATGATATGTCACCAGGAACGCGCAGATCACCTGCTGCCGGTATTTGGCCACCATGGACGGAAATCTTCTGCCCTTCGCGCTGCGCATTGATGCCGAAGTATGCCAGCATGCGCTCGGTATGATCCCTCGTCTTGGCGGGCTCAATGACGGAGGTCGTGCCATCGGCAAAAAGCCCTGCCAGCAAAACCGCGCTCTTCACCTGGGCACTGGCGACCGGCATCTCATAACAAATGGGTTTGAGTGATGCTCCCCTGATGTGCAAGGGAGCGCATCCCGGAGAATCCCCACGCGCTTCGATGGAAGCTCCCATGGCCTCGAGCGGCTTGATGATTCTGCCCATCGGCCTCGATTGCAGGGAAGCATCCCCCGTCAAAACAGACTTGAATGGCTGCGCAGCCAACAGCCCGGCAAGCAGCCGCATACCTGTCCCTGAGTTACCACAATCAACACTGCCATCAGGTGCATACAACTGCATGCTGCGCCCATGTATGGTCAGTGATGTCGGGCCGTATCCGGGTTTACTTTCCAATACCTCATGCTCCGCACCCAACTGAGCCATCGCATTGAGGGTGCAGAGACAATCCTCACTTGGCAGGTAGTTATCAATCCTGCAGACCCCGTCGGAGAGCCCGGCAAGAATGGCAGCACGATGCGAAATACTCTTGTCGCCAGGGACCTCTAATTCGGCCTTGAGTTGGCTGAGGGGCTGAACGGTGATACTGGACATATCGGAAATGTCAAAAGGGTGATTCGAGGTCAATAAAAGGTAAGTTTGAAAACCATGAGGCGGGATTCTCATGCGTGAGGAGCCTATCAAAGATCATCCCTGAGCTTCTTGGCCCTCTCCAACAGAGCAGCGATGGCTTCATCGCTGGAATCCTCCATCAATGCAAGCATTTCACGCAAATAAGCAATCGCCTCCTCAATGGGTTCCTTGAGCGAGTCCTTGTTGCTGAGGAAAATTTCGGCCCACATTCCCGGATGACCGGAAGCCACCCGGGTGGTGTCACGCATGCCGTTACCTGCAAACTTTGCGTTTTCCGGGTCTTTGAGACCAACAAGTGCCCCCACGGAGGCAAGCATGTGTGGCAAATGACTGATTCTGGCCATGACTTTGTCATGTTCCTCGGAGGTGGTGAGGTAACACTGGCACCCGATGCCTTGCCATAGCTTGCGCAATGTGGAGACATCTTTCTCAGGGTGCCCAAAATCATTGGTAATGAAACAGGCTGCCCCATCAAAAAGATCTTCTTGCGCGGAAGCGACCCCGGCCTGTTCCGAACCGGCCATCGGGTGACTGCCAATGTATTTTGCCCCCACCTCGGCAATCCTTGGCGCCAGGGTGTCCCTTGGCGAGGTTTTCACACTGCCCACATCGGTTACTATCACGCCATCCAGTGAGCAGGTTGAGATACAAGCCTCAAGAATTTCATGCATGGCGCCGACCGGGGACGCCAAAACAATCATATCGACCCCTTTCAACACCTCACTGAGCTCGCCACTGGCAGACTTGATCCCTTTCCGTCTGGCTTCTTCGACGCCCTGTTGGCGTCTACCCCAGAGCGCTACCGAAAGCTCTGGCAGGCGGGACTGTATTGCTAGGGCCATCGAGCCCCCCAGCAAACCACTACCAAGAACAGCAACACGTTTCATGTGACACAATCACTGGCAGGTGAATGGGCAAAAGCAAGAACCGAAGAGGCAAAATGAAACGATCGCCAATCATTCACCGCCGGGATGGCGCCATGCAAGGCCATGGGCTTCAGGGAACCCTGAACTTGTGGTTCGGATCAGGATCCTCAGGGTCACGACAAAGCCTGCCCGAGCCAATCCCCTTCACATCGACGATGTTGTGCGTGTAAGGGTTGAATACAAAGCCGGGCTTGCCTGGCACAGCTGCAGCGGTGGGATACTTGGATTGAGGCGGAGGTGCCGGGAGGGCGTTATTCGCATTGGGATCATTCAGACCATCACCCTGAGACGCTTCTTGTTCCAGTCGTTGACGATTCTCCTCGATTTGTCTTTGCTCCTCACTGGTTATAGTCTGCTCGACCTGCAAGCGCGAGGGCCTGGTGTCACGTGGTCTGTAATCCGATGGATAAGGGTAACAGGCGCCAAGCATGAAAACAACAGCAAGCGGAAAGAGGAAACTCTTCGATAAATCCATAATGTCAAAATAGTTAATCTTCGTATTGTAGAGCGGCACAGCGGCACATTCCATATGCAGCAACCAGCAACTGATCGGATATTTGACCCAGCATGTTGGCAAGTCAAGTCCTAGCTATATCATTAACCTGCCAAAAATGGAACCAACTACCTCAACGGGACAACTATTCGCTAAAACGGCCCTCAGGATGAGCTCAAATACCGATTCCGCACTTGATCAGAGCGGCTTATACCGAGAGATTAAGCCTGTCATTATCGTACGTGATAGCAAATAACCAACTCCGATCAGCTGTTGAGCAGTCCATTACCCGGGCCATGCATGGCAGCCCGCTGAGCGAGGCTGATTTCAACAGCCTGGCTGTTGAAATATTTGCCCATCAGCATGAACACAACATTGCTTATCGCAATTACTGTATCCACCTGGGCATCCAAGCTGAGCAGCTTACCCATTGGCACGATATCCCCGCATTGCCAACGGACGCCTTCAAGCATGCCTCCGCCCCGCTGATCACCTTCCCTCTCGGGATGACTCAAAAAACATTCCTGACCTCGGGAACCACTACGCAAACCCGGGGCATGCATCACTTTGCCTCCACCGAACTCTATGATCACTCCATTGTCAGTGCTTGGCACGAACTGGGCCTGCCCGTCATAGAACATGCCATGTTCCTCGTCCCCAAACCTGATCGTAACCCTGACTCCTCCCTCTCCCACATGATGGGCGTCATCTCTGAGCAGTTTGCCACAAGCTCAACCTGGATCACCGACGCATCCGGGTCACTGGATTCAAGGAGCCTTGTAAATGCAACTTCAAAAGGACAACCCATCGCGCTGTTCGGAACGGCACTCTCTTTTCTGCACCTCTTCCGCGCTCTTGAAAAACCCATTGCCCTACCCAAAGGAAGCTGGGCCATGGAAACCGGCGGCTACAAGGGCACACGCCATCAGCTCAGCAAAAAAGAGCTCTATGAGCTCTTCGAGAGCCATCTTTCGCTCAAGCCGGAGTCCGTCATCAACGAGTATTCCATGACCGAGTTAAGCAGTCAGTTCTATAGCAGGGGGCTGGATAGCGCGCACAATGGACCCAGCTGGACGAGAATCCGGGTAATTGACCCCATCACCAACACTGATGCAGAACCCGGCAAAGCCGGACATCTGGTCATTTATGATCTTGCCAACCTTGACTCCGTCATGGCTGTCCGCACACAGGATCTTGCAGTAATCGCGGATAGTAATCTTGATCAAGAGCCTCATCCGTTTAATCTCCTCGGCCGTGATCCTTCTGCCCTTCCAAGGGGATGCTCGAGGTCGAGCGACGAATTTCTCACTCCATGAGCCTTACCAAAGACCGCATTGAACTCCTCGCCCAAACCTGCTCGCTGGAAGAGGTTAAAAAATGGACAGGTGACATCAACTCTGATGACCTGCACACATGGCTCAAAAGCGAGCTCGGCAGTGCCACCATTCTGGATGAATTCCATCCACACGGCCCCCTGCTCAGCAAGGCCATTGCGCCTGAAAGCATTCTTCACATTGTCAGTGGCAACACTGCCCACGCGGCATTCCAGAGCATCATCAGAGGCCTGCTCATCGGCTCTCACAACGTGGTCAAAGTGCCCTCCTCAGGCTTGCCCGCACTGACGGATGCCATGCACCTTTTCCCTGACGCCTTGCGGCAAATGATTGAGATACACAGCTCCCTAACTGACGATCACTGGTCAAAGGCCGATGCCATCGTCGCCACAGGGTCCGATGCATCCATTGAGGCCATACAAGCCCGCATTCAGCCGCATCAGATCTTCATTGCTCACAGTCACAAGGTTTCCATCGGCGTTGTGCACGATGATTTCGAGACCGCCGCACCACTGGCCGCGCGTGACATCTCACTCTACAATCAACGGGGCTGCCTCTCACTGCACGCTATCTATGTCTCCGGAGATTCCAACTCGTTTGCCCAGTTGCTAGCCAATGAAATGGAGACCTTTGCCCATGCACATCCCCCAGAGACTCTGACCAGTGCCGAGGCTGGTTCGATTCGCAACATCAGGGAGACTGTGCGTTTCCAGGCAGCCAATGACCCTGAGCTTAATCTCTGGGAAAGCAGGGACAATCTCGATTGGACCGTGATTCATGATCCATCGCCCGAACTCAAGCTCTCGTGCCTCAATCGCTGTGCTTATGTCAAACCCTTGCCTGACACATTCGATTCGAAAACACTTGGGGTCGAATCAAAGCACCTTTCCACCATTGCGCTGCATCCATTCACTCAGGCCAAGGCAATATGCATGGAGAATCTTCCCGCACATCGCATCTGCCCAATGGGACAGAGCCAGGAACCGAGCCTCTTTTGGCATCATGACGGCTTTGCCCCTCTGGCCTCACTGGTCAAATGGAAGGATATCGGCTAAAGCACCCCTTTTCCCCAGTCTCACCCAAGCTCAATATGTTTGATCCGCCCATTACCACCACGGCAACCGTCATCGATTCCCCCAAGGAGAATATCTACAGGGCCTCCCTGCCCAATGGCAAGGTCATCATCGGACACGTGCCCAAAGCACTCATCGCGCTCCATGAGCAAATAGGACCGGACACCAGGGTCAGAGTGGAGCTTACCCCCTATGACTTCAGCAAAGGGCGCATCGTCTCCATTGAGTCCTGAACAGGCCAGCTATATGGCATCGCCCCTGTAGAGGTTTTGATCCATATCGAGAGCCGGACTTCCCTCTACACTGTTGCCTATCAAGACCGCAGGCACTCCGGCCACTGTTTTATGAGGGGGTACATTGTCGAGCACAACACTGCCCGCACCAATTTTGGCACATTCGCCGATTTCAACCCGGCCGAGAATTTTCGCCCCGGCTCCAATGAGCACACCTGTCCTCACAATCGGGTGTCTGGCACCGGACATCTTGCCCGTACCACCAAGGGTCACTTCATGAAGGATGGATACATTATCCTCCACAATGGATGTCTCACCCACCACCACACTGGTTGCATGGTCAAGGAGTATTCCGCAGCCAATCTTGGCGGCCGGGTGAATGTCCACTGCGAAAGTCTCACTGACTATACTCTGAAAATAAAGGGCCAGGGATTGACGCCCATCCATCCAAAGGCAGTGCGCCACCCTGTAAGCTGAGATAGCCATGAAACCCTTGTAAAATAATAGTGGTTCCAGAGCAGAGCTGCATGCCGGGTCCCGATCCACGATGGCAATCATGTCCCGCGCCACGCTACGCATGACACGATCATTGGCAGCCAGAATATCTCCCAGCAAGGGTTCCAACTCAGCGCGCTGCATGTCCTCGCGGGCCAACCTGCGGGCAAGCCGGACAGCGAGACTCTCAGCCAGATTGCCGCGGCTAATCACCACATCATCCAACATGTGCTGCAGGTGTGGTTCACACTCTGCTACTTCAATGGCTGAGTCATGTATCTCCTTCCATATACGATCGAGATCGACACTCTCAAGCAATGACTCATTGCAAAGGTTAACCACCTTCGCACTGGCATTATTTTCAGTTTTATGTTCCATTGTCCTTATGCGTATTTCTCAGAAACTTGAGTATGCTTGTCGTGCCATGGTGCAACTTGCACAACATCACGATGGTCAAACGCTTACACGGCTCGATGACTTGGCTCAACGTGAAGCAGTTTCTGCAAACTTCTTAGTCCAAATCCTCAATGACCTCAAGCGCGGTGATCTTATTATTAGCAAACGGGGTAAAACCGGCGGATATCTCCTTGCTCGCGACCCACGGGAAATCAACCTCCTGGACATTACCAAAGCTGCTGATCCGGGCATGCTCAGTGAGCACATAGCCGGAGAAGGTGAGTCGAGCAGTGCTATTCACGACGCGTGGAACAAGGTGCATGACTCACTGACCCGGGAACTGAGCTCCATTACCCTGGACTCATTGAGCACACAAACCCCCATGTTCTATATCTAAGCGTGAAAGTAGCGCTTCGCCAAGTGATGGCATACCGGATTGCCGTCTTTCTCTTCTTAATGATAACACCCTGTCTGGTGTGCGCTGAGGAAATGGTCAAAGCCACAAACTGTGACGCCTCTCCCATCAATCAACGCAGGGCATACGGCAATGGTTGCGGCCCTGCCTCACTGCTCAACGCATTTCAGTTTGGCTCCGAAAAGTGGCAGAAGGTCTTTCATGATGTGCCGGGACACAACAGTAAAACACGTATACGTTACGTAGTGTCCCAATGGGGAGAGCAGCCTTCTAGGCACATCAAAGGTGTTAAACGCTGGAACGCGCAACACGGCATCAATCTGGTTGACCTCCACGATATCGCCAATGAAATGTGCCGCCCCCACCAGCTTCCGGAAATCAAATACGAGATTCTGACACGCGCAACGCACGAGAGCCAATCGCAGCTATTGAGACGCAGCCACCTCTTCATCAAACAATCCCTCAGCAACGGCCTGCCACCCATCCTTGGCATACAACGTTATGCTTACCGCAACAGCAAAGAGCTCAATACCATGTCATGGTGGCCCATCCGCGCCCATTTTATTGTTATCATAGGCATCTCAAAGGATTTGGAAGCGCACTCCGATGCATTCAAAATTGAATATGTCGAACCCTATGGTGGATTCACCCATGAAGGCACCATTCACACAGATACGCAGGACTTCACCAACAGCCCGTTCCTGGGAGCCACGCTGCCGTCCGCTCTCGTCGGCAAGTCATTGCTAAAAAAAGGAGAAGCCAGCATTCTTAGCTGCTCCCTGGTCATGGGTGACTGGTAGCACTGCATAGCTCCCGGGATATTTCATCTCGTAAGCAATGCGTTGATCGTGATACACATTCGCCAAGCAAATTCCACATCTTCAACATGCAAGGACTCATTCTCAAAATTGACTGCCCTGACCAACACGGCATTGTTGCAAAAATTGCATCCTATGTCGCTGATTATGAAGCAAACTTGCGTGAATTCTCCCAGTTCACAGACGATGACCAGGGCAAGTTTTTTGCCCGTCTTGAGATTGACACCACCCATCTCAAAATCAGCCTCGAAGACTTCATTGCAGGCTTTAATCCGCTCGGAAAGTCATTGTCTGCAACCTGGCACTTCCGCGAATTACCCTACAAAATGCGCACAGCGGTTCTGGTGACAAAGACAGACCACTGCCTCAACGAAATCCTCTGGAGAACCAGGCTGGGTGAAATGCCTATTGAGATTACCTCCGTGATCGGCAACCGGGACAACTGCCGAAACATAGCCCAACAGGCAGGCATCCCCTTCCACCTGATCAACCTGGATGGTGAGCATAAGGAAAAGGGCTTTGAGCAAATCCAGAAAATCCTCATCGAAGAGGACGTCGAGCTCACCGTCCTTGCACGTTTTATGCAGATTCTACCCACCTGGTTTTGCGAGAAATACTCCGGCAAGATCATTAACATCCACCACTCATTTTTGCCTGCATTTATTGGCGCCAACCCCTACAAGCAAGCGCATGAAAGGGGTGTGAAGCTCATCGGGGCAACCTGCCACTACGTCACCTGCGACCTGGATGCCGGGCCCATTATCGAACAAGAAGTCAAACGCGTGCAACATTTCCACAAACCCAAGGATTTAATGCGCCTTGGACGTGACTGCGAGCGGAATGCACTCGCACGCGGTATCCGGCTCCATGTCAATGACAGGACCATCATCCACCAAAACAGGGCCATTGTCTTCCCCGACTGACGGGTCAGTCCCTGTGCGCCGCAAAAAGCCTAGGTCGTCGCGTTTTTGGCCCTGATCTGGCCATCTCCCCTGATACGATACTGGTAAGAAGTGAGCTCACGCAGCGCCATTGGACCACGGGCATGCAACTTATCCGTGGATATGCCAATTTCGGCACCAAATCCAAACTCTCCCCCATCGCTAAAGCGGGTCGATACATTGTGGAAAACACAGGCGCTATCAACTTGAGTCATGAACATCTGCGCGCGTTGCTCATCCGAGGTCACAATGCAGTCGCTGTGCCGTGAGCTGTGCGTGTTGATATGATCGATCGCTTCGGTGAGTGAGCCCACCACCCTGATGGCAATGATCAAATCCAAATACTCCGTGTCCCAATCCTCCTCAGAGGCGGCCACGGCGTCGCTGCCGAGAATATCGAGTGCTTTCGCATCTCCACGCATTTCCACGCCCTTTTGCTTAAAAACCTGCGCAATTTGAGGCAGGAAATCCTCTGCAACATCCGAGTGGACGAGCAGCGTCTCCAGGGCATTGCAGACCCCGGGCTTCTGAGTCTTGGCGTCATCAACGATCGCCACCGCCATTTCCAGATCCGCATACTTGTCGACATAGGTATGACAAATGCCGTCGTAATGCTTGATCACCGGCATGCGTGCAAGGGATACCACGGTCTCAATGAGCCCCTTGCCTCCCCGCGGGATAATGACATCAAGCCACTGATCCATGGAAGCCATTACACTGACACTCTCCCGGTCGGTAAAAGGAATCAACTGGATGGAGTTGGGCGGCAAACCCTCTTTTTCGCCTCCAGACTGCAGTGCCGAGGCAATTGCCTTGTTGGAATGAATTGCCTCCGACCCCCCCCTCAGAATAGTGGCATTTCCTGACTTAAGGCACAATACCGCCGCATCACTTGTCACATTGGGACGGCTTTCATAGATAATGCCAATCACCCCAATGGGAACTCGTATTTGCTCGAAATGAACATCATTGGGACGTTTCCAGTCAGCAAGGACCTCACCGACAGGATCAGCAAGTGCCGCCACTTCCTCAATACCGGCAGCAATGGCCTCAATCCGGTCGTGATCCAGGCGTAGCCGGTCCAGCATCGCAGAGGTGAGCCCATTAGCCTCACCTGCTTCAATATCCTTGGCATTAGCCTCCAGAATGGCGCTCTCCTGCTCACGCATGGATGTTGCCATGGAGCGCAAAATGTCGTTTTTCTGGCTCGCACTGAGCACAGCCAGGGCATGCGCTGCGGCACGCGCCTTCGCACCCATGTCCAGGATGACGTTCGTGATCTCCTGCTTATCCATCAGACTGTTGTTGGATACAGCGTTAGACGTCAGCAACTGGCAACTGGCTGACTTCCTGCCTGATTTGCTCGGCAAGAGGTGTACTCAGGTAGCGCTCCGTCGAGCTGCATGCAACGGTGACAATACGCTTGCCCTTGAACTCAGGGCGTTTGGCCAATTGCATGGCTGACCAGATGTTGGCACCACTCGAAATACCCACAGGCATGCCCTCATTCTGGGCGACAGCTTGTGCGGTCTCAAAGGCATCCTCGTTGGTGACGCAAATGGTCTCATCGATCACATCGACATTGAGGTTTCCGGGAATAAAGCCCGCTCCGATCCCCTGGATCTTGTGCGGCCCAGGCTGTCCACCGGAGATAACCGGGCTGGCAGCTGGCTCCACGGCAACCACATACATGCCACACCTTGGTTTAAGAACTTCCGCCACCCCGGTGATCGTGCCTCCGGTGCCCACACCTGCAACAAAGGCATCGACGTTGCCATCCGTGGCAGACCAGATTTCCTCGGCCGTCGTCTGGCGATGTGCCTCGGGATTGGCCGGGTTGTCAAATTGGCTGGGACCAAAGGCACCGTCACCTGCCTCCTCAAGAAGCTGGCCCGCCTTGGCGATGGCTCCTCCCATTCCCTTCGGTCCGGGCGTGAGAACGATTTCAGCTCCCAGCATGCGCAGCAACACGCGACGCTCAAGTGACATCGTCTCCGGCATGGTCAGGATACAACGGTAACCCTTCGCACGGGCCACAAATGCCAGGGCAATGCCCGTATTGCCGGAAGTGGGCTCGATAATCGTGCCGCCGGGCTTGAGCGTGCCGACCTTTTCCGCCGCCTCGATCATGGAGCGGCCGATACGGTCCTTCACACTGAAAAGAGGGTTGAAAAACTCGGCCTTGACCAGGATCTCAGCATCCAGACCCCGGGTGACGTTATTGAGTTTGACGAGAGGAGTGTTCCCCACTGTTTCGACGAGATTGTTTGCAATAGTGCTCATGATGCGAATGGAATGAATAATTGTTTTCATCAGCATCAACGAAATCACACCATAATCAAGCTTGATTCACGCTGGAATACGTCATCGCCAAAGCACCTGCCTCCTGCAATGGAAAATCATCCGTGCCATTCCGCAAAATCATGCTAAAAGCACTCCGTGACCAACACTGATCCTACAGCCCAGGCTGTCTCACCTTCCCTTCTGGGATACTCTCTGACCGATCTGGAAACCCTCTTTGCCGGGATGGGACAAAAGCCCTACCGCGTTAAACAGACCATGGAGTGGATCTACAGCCAGCGCGTGGATGAGATCGGACAGATGAGCAATTTGCCCGCGGAGCTACGGGAGCGGCTTGCAGAGTCCTATCACCTCAATGACCTTGAGCACATTGAGACCAAGGGAGCTTCCGACACCACCCGCAAATTTCTGTTCCGCCTGCATGACGGGCGTTACGTGGAGACCGTATTCATCCCCGCCTCGGTCGGGTTGAAGGGCAAGCAATCCTCACGCAAGACCATCTGTGTCTCCTCCCAGGTCGGCTGTGCCTATGGTTGCAAGTTTTGCGCATCCGGTCTTGCCGGCTTCACCAGAAACCTGAGCGCTTCCGAGATTATTGGCCAGATGCTCTCAGTGGAGAAAATCACAGGAGAGTCTATCAACAACATCGTCTTCATGGGCATGGGCGAGCCCCTCGCCAATCTCAGCAATCTCACCAAGGCGCTCGAAATCATCACCGGACACTGGGGCCTTAACATTGGAGCCAGGAGCATCACCGTCTCAACCTCGGGACTTGCTCCCCAGATTCGTAAGCTGGCGGAGTTCCCGGTGCCGATACGCCTTGCCATCTCCCTGCACGGTGCGACCGATGACGTCCGGGACCTGATCATGCCCATCAATAAAAAATACCCGATCAAGGAACTCTTCGATGCCCTGCATTACTGGCGCACCCACAAGAAGCAAAAAATCTCCCTCGAATACATCCTCATAGAAGGAGTCAATGATGATCTCGAACAGGCCGCGATTCTTGCCAAAAGGGCAAAGGGCTTGAACGCCAAAGTCAACCTCATCCCCTACAACACGGTCGAGGGGCTCGAGTGGAAAAGACCTTCCGAGGAGCATTGCATTGCCTTCCGGGACGTTGTGGCAGCAGCTGGAATCAACACCACACTCAGGCTCGAAAAAGGCGGGGATATCAATGCAGCATGCGGTCAACTGAGGCTTAAAAAAGAGACTTCGGAGGGCATCATCAAAGCCCCTGTGAAAATAAGCCGATAAAAAACCCGAAGGGTTATTCACATGAGCTGTCCGAAAAACCTATTTTTTTATCCAATTAGCCCACCCGTGAGGGCCCTTGGCGGCTATTTGAAAAATACTTTGCACCTTCTTTGAAAATAAACCAAGGGGACTGAATATTGTATGATTTTCTCTTTGATACCACAACATGTATTACTCTAGTCTTCCGCGCATCAGTCCTCAGGACTGCTCCAGCTATGCGTTGTATCCAGTGTGGTTCTCTCAAAGATAAAGTCATCGACTCTCGTATGTCAAAGGATGGCACAACCACGCGTCGGCGCCGTGTTTGCCTTGCATGTGACTACCGCTACACTACCTACGAGCAAATTGAGCGCACCGAGCTGCAGGTTGTAAAACGCGACGGGACGCGCGAGTCCCTCAACAGGGAAAAAATATTCAGAGGGCTCGTCAAGGCCTGCGAAAAGCGCCCTGTGCCCATGGACCGGCTTGACCGGGCCGTTGAGGAGATTCTAACGGAACTTCACAAGGATCACCTCTCAGAAGTCCCCTCCAGCAGCATTGGCCCCCGCGTGATGGCGAAGCTCCACGACATCGATCCTGTGGCCTATGTCCGCTACGTTTCCGTCTACAGACAGTTTGAAGACGTTGGCGAATTCATCCGTGAAATCCAGGCACTTGAGCGCCGGTCCGCAAGAGACCCCTATCAGCGCAAGCTCTTCAAGGAGTAACCCAAACATCCCTCTCGCAATTACCGCAATGCCGAAACTTCAGCTGCCTCACTCAAACCCATGATCTGCCTCGTAGGTAATCGCCCCGTGCTGCAAGTGGGTCGCCATCAGGTGACTGGTTATGGCACCGAGTGGCTGCGTGAGACCATTACCCGTGGAGCTACGGCAGCCCAAAGAGAGGATTTCCCGTTCATAGATGATTTAATGGAGGGCATTATTCATTACCTGGAAAACAAATGTTCCCTGCGCGTCCTCACCATCGAAGAACTCCACTCGCGCGTAAGAAGAATGTTAGAGCGCATTGGTTGTGCAGCCATGGCCAAAACGCTGCCATTGATTTCACCCCCTGTCACCCTCTCGCTGATGCGTGCAGCCAAGGAAGCGGGTAATGGCTTCGAACTCGCGTTTTTCAATAAAGTCCATGATGAGATTGAAGAACTCCGCATCCACGGCGTTGAGGACCTTTACTTCACTGGAACGCGTGACTGCGTCAAAGTACTCCGCGGTGTGGAGCGCTGGACCAATCCATGTGAACAGCTCCATAATGAGATTCTCGATTTCCTCAAGACACACGGCCACTCCACCCTACCCAACCAGCGGGAAATCCGCTTGAGCTTAACCCAATAGACAAGCATGGCAGACAAAACGCTCTTTGAAAAAATAGCAGACCGCGAGATACCGGCAGACATCATCTACGAGGACGAAATTTGCCTCTGCTTTCGCGACATCAGCCCGCAGGCACCCATTCACTTGCTCATTGTACCACGCAAACCAATACCTCGAATTTCGGAAACCGGCACTGAGGATCTCGAGGTCCTTGGCCATCTCCTGCTAACGGCTAACAACGTTGCCCGGCAGGAAGGATTTGCGGATTCAGGATTCCGCACAGTCATCAACAATGGCAACGACGGCGGCGAGGAAGTCCCCCATCTTCACCTTCACATTTTGGCTGGGCGCAAGCTCAACTGGCCACCGGGCTAGAGAACCCATCTCCCCTGTCTTTCAATGAAACTTGCATCGTGGAATGTGAACGGCATACGTGCCGTCATCAAAAAGAACTTTGCCGAATTTGTCAGCGACCACCAGCCAGACATTCTCTGCCTCCAGGAAACCAAGGCACGTGCAGAACAAGTCGACCTCCCTCTCGAACTGGGAGGTTACAGAACTTTCTGGAACGCGGCTGAGAAACCGGGCTACTCAGGCACGGCTATTTTCTCCAAACATGAGCCCATCAGCATGACTTACGGCATGGGCATTGAGGAACATGACTCTGAGGGGCGCGTCATCACCGCCGAGTTTTCTGACTTTCATCTGGTCACAGTCTACACCCCTAATTCCCAGAACGAGCTTCGCAGACTCCCCTACCGCCAGCAATGGGATGCTGATTTCCTGGCGTATTGCAGAGGTCTCGAGAAATCCAAGCCGGTGATTTTCTGCGGTGATCTCAATGTGGCCCATCAGGAAATCGACTTGGCGCGCCCGAAGCAAAACCGTAACACTGCAGGTTTCTCAGACGAAGAGCGCGCCAATTTTGACCAAATCATCGAGCAGGGCTTTATTGATACATTCAGACACTTTCACCCCGACAAAACGAATGCCTACTCGTGGTGGAGCTATCGTGCCGGAGCTCGCGGCAAAAACATAGGCTGGCGCCTCGACTATTTCTGTGTTTCTGACAGATTGATAGATCGCGTCAAAAGTGCGGACATACTCTCCGAGGTTCATGGATCTGACCACTGCCCGGTGACACTGGAAATATCCTAACCACACAAAAAGACTGATCATGGAACTCACACAATTCAATTCCTACGAGACTCATCGACCATTCACACACTGCTGCGATTGTGGATGCAAGCTCAATGATGCCGACATGCACATCATCAACCAGTCTTTTGTTGGTGAGGAGTGCGTCTTTGAATTCGCCATGTGCCTCGATTGCCGGGAAAAGATAAATGACCAGTTTTCGGAAGAGTCGAAAGTTTCGATGTTTGATTTCATGCATGACAATGCCGACATGGAATCCCGGCAAGAGACACTGGGGCACGACTCCCCCGCAGAGGCCTATATTGAGAATTGCATCACATGCGGAAAAGCACGGCCTGAGGCAAAAAGCTATACCCTCGGCGCCATGTTCAGTCGCAGTGACCTTATCAAGGGCCCCTTTCCCCTGCTCATTTGTGATGACTGCGAGACAAGGATGGCCGAGGCCATCTCTGAGGAAACCCGCAATTTCTGGGAGGATTACGTTGCAGAACACTTTCCCGGGCCACCTTCCGAAGTTGACATTCCCACTAAAACGAAGCCCATTCTCATTTAGGGCACACGTCCACAATCAGGAACCTCATCACCAATGACCTCAGTTCTCGACGCTATCGAAAAAGGCACTACCTATCTTGCAAGCAAGGGTGTTGAAGACGCGCGCAGGAACATGCAGCTTCTGGTCACACATCAGCTTGGGTGCTCGAAAGTCGAGCTCTACATGCAGTTTGACCGCCCCATGACCGAGGACGAACTAGTCATGCTCCGGGAGCAGCTCAAACGCAGAGGCAATGGCGAACCTCTCCAGCACATCCTTGGCAGCGTGGAGTTTTACCGGCGCGACTTCAAAACCGACTCACGCGCACTCATACCGAGGCCTGAAACTGAGGAGTTGGCATCCATCATTCTCAAACAAGACCTTCCCCCAAGCTTCCACTTGCTGGACATGGGGACTGGCAGTGGTGTTCTCGGATTGACTCTGGCAGCCGAACTTGGCGGCAGGTGCCACTCGGCAACCCTGGTGGACGTCTCCCACGACGCACTCAATCTGGCCGAGGAGAATATGAACCTACTGGGTCTGGGGCGTGTGGAATTGCTTTGGTCTGATCTTTTTTCCAAGCTCGGTGAGAGAAAATTCCACCTCATTGCAGCAAACTTACCGTATATTGCCGACACTGATGAGCCCATGCTCTCACCTGAAGTGCAGCGAGATCCCCCCATGGCTCTCTACGGCGGAAAAGATGGGCTGGACATCTTGCGTGATTTCATTAAGCAAGCCCCCCACCACCTGCACGCGGGGGGCGTCGTTGCCATGGAAATTGGACACGATCAGGCAACAGCCGTCGAATTCATGCTCCATGAAAACCAATTTACCAACATCGAAATACATCAAGATCTCAGTGGTGTGGCTCGATTCCCCATTGCCCGAATGCCGGGAACACCTCCCCCGATAGAGCAAAGCATTGAGGCACATGACTCGCATGCACAGGTCCACCAATCACCACTGAGCGCGGATAGCGACCAGCCCTAAATTTACAACCCCATGGATAAACTTCTCGTACATGGCGGATCAACACTCAGCGGATCCGTCCACATATCAGGCTCAAAAAACGCCTCCCTGCCCATCCTTGCTGCCACGCTGCTCACTGACCAGCCCTGCATTATTCGCAGGGTTCCTGATGTCTCTGACACCAATTACATGCTGCAGATTCTCACCGCCCTCGGCGCCGAGGTTGAACGCTCCAGTGGGACAGTTCGCATCACCGCTGCAAACATTGATCACAATGCGCCCTATGAAATTGTGCGTAAAATGCGTGCATCCATCTGTGTCATGGGTCCTCTTCTCGCCAGACTCCACAGGGCCAGTGTCTCCCTCCCCGGGGGCTGTGTCATTGGGGATCGCCCAGTGGACCTGCACCTCAAGGGTCTCGAGGGCATAGGTGCGGACATCAACATGGAGGGGGGCAATATGGTCATTAATGCTCCTGATGGGCTACAAGGCAACGAAGTGGATCTTCGCGGCAAACACGGGCCCACCGTGCTTGGCACAGACAACCTGATGATGGCAGCCGTCCTTGCCAAAGGTACAACAGTGATTGAATCAGCTGCCTGTGAACCCGAAGTCGTTGATCTTGCCAATTTCCTCAATAAAATGGGAGCCAAAATCACAGGAGCTGGAACGCGGCGCATTACCATTAAGGGAGTTAAGAAGCTTCATGGCGTGGAGCACACCGTCATTCCAGATCGTATTGAAGCCGGCACATTCATGGTTGCCGCAGCCATGGCTGGATGCCCTCAAAACGGGGTTACCTTGCATCGCGTCTGCGAACAAGACCTCAAACCATCCTCACAAAAACTCATCGAGTCTGGTCACATTGTGGAATTTAACAAAGCAGGCACGAGCTGCACTGTAAAACCCGGCGCCGAGCCAAGAGGTGCCAACATTGTCACTGCCCCATTCCCGGGCTTCCCCACAGATATGCAGGCTCAGTTCACCGCCCTCTTCTCTGTGACACCGGGTATATCGGTTGTCGAGGACACCATTTTCCCCCAACGTTTCATGCATTGCGCAGAGATGACGCGCATGGGAGCTGACATTAAGGTTGATAACGGCACAGCCATCATTCATGGATCTCGTAAAATGTCCGGCGCGCCTGTCATGGCCTCGGATCTCAGGGCCTCGGCGGCACTGGTGCTGGCAGCGCTCTGCTCTGAGGGAACCACAGAAATCAACCGCCTGTATCACATCGACCGAGGTTACGAAAACATCGACGACAAACTCATCATGCTGGGCGCCAATATCGAGCGCGTCAGGGAATAGACCCGTCTGTCTTCAATAACGTGCATGCTGAGCATCCACGGGATGGCGAAGCCCTGCAAATTCGCAGAGAAAAGGCTCTATTAGGCTAAGTTTACCCTTGACCAATGCTGCGCTCTCATCGAGATTCACGCCCTTCTCCGGCATAGCAGCGCCTGCCCTATAATGGGTGTACTGTATCCAAAAATTTTATCCTCCCTACCAATCCACTCATTCTCATGGCCAAGAAAAAAGCAGCGGCAAAAAAAGCAGCCAAGAAAGTGACCAAGAAAGCACCTAAGACGGCCACCAAAAAACAGGCTCAAAAGCCTGCAAAGAGCACTAAAAAAGCAGCCAAGAAGGCAGCCAAGAAGGCGGCCAAAAAGTTGGCCAAGAAAGCTCCTAAAAAGGCGGCCCAAAAAGCCACTAAAAAGGTAGCGGATAAGCCTGCCAAGAAGGCCACAAAAAAGGTGGTGAAAAAGGCGGCTAAAAAAGCAGTCAAGAAGGCAGCGGAAAAGCCTGCCAAGAAGACCACAAAAAAGGTGCTAAAAAAGGTGGTAAAAGAGACCCCAAAAAAGTCGGTTAAAAAAACCACTGAAAAACCTGTCTCAAAGACAGCAAGGGGAACTACTCAGGCTAATCCCGAGCTTGAGGAAAAAGCGGGCAAGACCGATAAAAAAGCAGTCAATAAAGCCCCCAAAAGCCGGGTCGACACCCCTGAAATCCAAGAAAAGATTCGTGAGCTTATCAAGCTTGCCAAGGAACAGGAATATCTAACCTACGAGGATGTCAACGAGGTCCTTCCCAACGATCTCGTCGATCCAGCTGATGTTGAGGCTATATTGGATCGCCTCCGCAAGATGGAATTCGACATCATCGATGCCTCCGAGGTTGACTCTTATCGTGACCGCAAAAAAGAAGGTGACGATGTCAGCGCCAGCAAGACAGACCAGAAGCTCGATATCCTGGATGATCCGGTAAGGATGTATCTCAAACAAATGGGTCAAGTGCCCCTGTTGACGCGTGAGCAGGAAGTGGAGATCTCAAAACGCATTGAAGATGCTGAAATCGCGGCCAATACAGAACTTCACAAATTTGGCTTTGTCGCCTCTTGCTATCTTGACCTGGCTGATCGGCTCACCCGCGGCAAAGAACGCTTTGACCGTGTTATTCAGGACAAAAAAATCGAAAGCCGGGAGAGATACATGCGTGCTCTGCCAAAACTCTGCGAACAGGTGCGCAACCTTCATGAAGACAACGATCAAATCTTCCGCAAGCTCCAGGCGAAAAACCCCCGCGGCAAGAAAAAGCTTGCCGAAAGCTTCGACAAAAATCTCATTTCCATAGCCAGGCTTTATAACCGCTTTTACTACAAGCAGAAGGTCGTTGAAGACTTCAACGCGGAAGTGGAAGAAAACCAGAAGAAACTCTGGAGATACGATCGCAAACTTAAAAGCAAGCCAGGCGACAAGGAGTTCGAAACCAAGATTCGTGAACTGCAACAACTCGCGTGGCACAAGGTCGAGGATTTTGCAACTGCTCGCAAGAACCTTCGTGTGCGTACTCGCGAGGCCTATCAGGCTAAAACAGAAATGGTCGAAGCCAACCTGCGCCTCGTCATATCCATAGCCAAGAAATACACCAACCGTGGCCTCTCCTTCCTTGACTTGATCCAGGAGGGCAACATGGGCCTGATGAAAGCCGTCGAGAAATTCGAGTACCGCCGCGGCTACAAATTCTCCACCTACGCCACATGGTGGATCCGTCAGGCAATCACCCGATCCATCGCAGACCAGGCGCGCACCATCCGCATTCCTGTGCACATGATCGAAACCATCAACAAGCTCATGCGTGTGCAAAAGCAGCTTGTTCAGGAATATGGCCGCGAGCCAAGCGCTGATGAAATCGCCGAGGAAATCCACCTTCCGGTTGAACGTGTGCGCGCGGTGCTCAAGATGGCGCAGCAGCCCATCTCCCTGCAGGCACCGGTTGGCGACTCCGACGACACTTCCTTTGGTGATTTCATCGAGGACAAGGCTGCCGAGAACCCGATGGAGGAAGCCGGCTTTGCCATGCTGAAGGAGAAAATTGGCGATGTTCTTGATACCTTGACCGAGCGTGAGCGCGAGGTGCTCGAACAACGCTTCGGCCTCAAGGACGGCTACTCCCGCACCCTTGAGGAAGTCGGTCGCCAATTCCAGGTCACACGTGAACGTATCCGCCAGATTGAAGCCAAGGCATTGCGTAAAATGCGTCACCCTACGCGTATCCGCAAACTGGAAGGCTTCATTGAGTTGCCCAATCTTCCGTAAGCTCGACTCGCTACCATATTGAGCTCAAGACTGGAAACGACTTTCCGGATTCACCTATTTCCCAGACGGCCACACGGCCGTCTGTTTTTTACCCCCCCGTAAAGGGGATAAACTTGCCCTTGGTTTTCACGCAAAACCATGAAACATGAGCCCTTCATTGTAGCGTATCTTCTAAGAAGCATTATGAAGCATCTCATCCAACTAGTCACCCTTCTCACTACCTTTTCATTTCTTGCACTTCCGGTTCACGCCAAGAAGAAAATTCTCTTCCTTGCGGGCCCCCCAAGCCACGCCAATGGTGAGCATGAATTTCGTGCAGGCTGCATGCTGCTCGCCGATGCCCTCAATGAGAGTGGTCTAGACGTGGAGGCCAGGGTACACTGGTATGGATGGCCCAAAGATGAGTCCATCTTTGAAGGTGTCGACGCCTGCATCATCTACGCCGACGCCGGCGGCCGCCTCGGCGACAAGGTCGAGTTTCTAGATAAAAAAGTCAAAGCGGGCATGGGTATCATGTTCATGCACTATGGTGTTCACCCGTCCAAGGAAGTCGGTGAAAAGTATTTTAAGCCCTGGATTGGCGGTTACATGGAAACGGGCTGGTCCGTAAACCCTCACTGGATTGCTGACATGACTGCCAGGGAGAAACACCCGGTATCCAATGGCCTGGACAAGCCGATCACGGCCTATGATGAGTTTTACTGGAACATGCGCTTCCCCACCAAGGAGGAGTGCGCTCACTGCTACCCCCTGGCCACGGCAATACCAACTCCGGACAGGGTTGTGCGCTATATCAACTTGTGGAACGAGCACGGTGAGAAGTGCTTCGGCACGGAGCAGGCGCTCATGTGGTGCCGGGATCCCGAGCCCGGAAAAGGGGGACGTGGCATCGGCTTTGTCGGTGGTCACTATCACCGCAACTGGGCCATTGATGATTTTCGCAAGCTCGTGCTCAACTCCATAGTCTGGCTGGCACGCGCCGAGGTTCCCGAGGGAGGTGTGCCATCCAAGCCCCTTACTCTGGAGATGCTCAATGCGAATCTGGACCGCCCAGAAGAGGGCAAACCTGTGCAACTTCCCACCCAGGATCTTCTCAAGCAAAAGCCGATGAATCAGCCCGATCTCAAGGCCAAGGCAGCACAGAAGACAAAGGCCGACCAAGCCCGCAAAGCCAGTGAGGCGGTAAAAAAAAAGACTGAATCAGTAACCCCAAAGGGAAAACTCTATGAAAGCCACCGTCTTCTCGCCGGTGACCAACAGCGTATCCACCAGGTCAGTGCAGAGATCAAGGGGCTCGCACAAATAGAGCTCCACATCAGCGAGCTGGGATCCGATTCCTACGACTGGGCCAACTGGATCGATCCGGCCTTCGTCGATGCAAAGGGCCAGCGTATCCCCGTAGGTAAGGAGCATGTTGTCAAAGCGGACCAATCCTGGCAAAAGCTGCAATATGGCAAGAACGTCGTCGGCAAAACGATGACCGTTGCCGGCAAATCTTTTGACAAGGGCTTCGGCACCCACGCCAGTTCAACCATCACTCTTCAGGTTCCAGACAACGCCGTCCGCTTCACTGCCCTGGCAGCACTCGATGATGGCGGGGCCATGAGGGGCAATAAACCCACCCCGGCATCTGTTCGTTTTTATGTGCGAACCCCGGGCAGCGAGACAAAGGAGTCATGGAGCCCTGATCACGGTCCTGAATATGTCAATCTGGACCAGTTTGCCCTACCTCCGGATCTGGAAATATCCATCTGGGCCACCTCCCCTCACCTCTACAACCCGACCAACATCGACATTGACCACAAGGGGCGCATCTGGGTTGCCGAGGGTGTCAACTACCGCCGCCACAACGGACGCCGACCAGGTGGTGACCGTATAGCAGTGCTCGAGGACACCGATGGCGATGGACGCTGTGACAAATCCCATACCTTTGTGCAGGAAAAGGGCCTTATCGCGCCACTCGGTGTCGCTGTTTTTGACAATGTCATCTATGTCTCCCAACCACCGGAACTTCTCGTCTACACCGATGTCAACCGGGATCTTAAATTTGATCCGGCTGTAGACAAACGCGAAGTCTTGCTCACCGGCTTCAACGCCCGCAACCATGACCACTCCCTGCATTCAGTCACCGCCGGCCCGGACGGTAAATTCTACTTCAACAACGGTAACTGTGGCGCTGTTTTCAAGGATCGCTCTGGCAAAAACTTCTACATGGGCGGCCCTTACAAAGGTGGTGGCGGTGAGTGGCTCGTCGACCACCTCGCTGTCTCTGGCAAGCGCTCCGATGACGGACACATCTGGAGCTCAGGATTCACCGTGCGCATGAATCCTGATGGCACAGACTGTGAAATCGTCGGTCACGGCTACCGCAACTCCTATGAGCAATCGCTCGACTCCTTTGGCAACGCTTTCCAGAACGATAACGATGATCCCCCGGCCTGCCGTGTCTCCTATATTCTCGAGTATGGATCTGCTGGCTATTTTACACGTGATGCCAAGCAGTTATACAGGAGTGTAAGTCGACCGGGTCAGGATCATGGCAGGGCCCATTGGCGCCAGGATGACCCCGGAACCATGGATGTCGGGCATATCTACGGAGGCGGCTCGCCCACCGGTATTACCATGTATGAAAATGGCGCCCTGCCTGAGAGATTCAACGGGGCCCTTTTTTCCGGAGAACCTGGCAAAAACACGATCTTCCACTACCAGCCAGCACCAAAGGGAGCAGCTTTCAAGCTCGAGCAGGGCAATCTTGTCACCTCCAACCCCAACAAGAAATACGCCGGGTCGGACTTTGTGGGAGGCGGCTCAGACCCCAACGACAGCAAAATTCTCTTCCGCCCCTCCGACATCTGTGTGGGGCCAGATGGAGCTATCTACATCGCTGACTGGTTTGACCCCCGGGTTGGCGGCCACGCTGATCTGGACAACTCCTGCTCAGGCACCATCTACCGGATAGCATCCAAGAACTTCAAACCGGACGTTCCCACCTTTGACCTGAAAACCATTGATGGCGCCATTACGGCACTAACAAGCCCTGCCATCAACACCCGTTACCTAGGCTTTGCCGCCCTCAGGGAACAGGGAGCAAAAGCGCTGCCAGCAGTCATCAAGCTTCTCGGGCACGACAACCCCTACGTTGCCGCCCGCGCGATCTGGTTGTTGCCACACCTCGGTGAGGCCGGCAGGACACAGTGCGAAAAACTGCTTTCTTCAGAAGATTCCCAAATTCGCCTGACTGCCTACCGCGCACTCCGCCGCACGGGCATCGACATCCTCCCCCATGCCAAAGTATTGGCGAGCGACCCTGACCCGGGGGTTCGTCGTGATGTTGCGCTCTCACTGCGGGATCTCCCCGCGGAGAAAACCAGCGGAATTTTCGCGATCCTGGCACCCCTTGCAGATCACAACGACAAAAATGCCATTGAGGCTATCGGCCTGGGTGCAGCCAACCAGGAAAATGAAATATGGCTCGCCATCAAAAATGCCATGAAGCCAGGCGAGCCCCACCAGTGGTCAGACCAGTTTGCCAAGCTGACCTGGCGCCTCTGGCCCTCGGCAGCCGTCCCCGAGCTCAAGGCCCGCGCCTTGCATCCATCGCTATCCTCGGAAGCCCGCAAGCTTGCCATTGAGTCACTCGCTTTCATCAATGACCAG
>CAYXEC010000006.1:44949-47197 GCA_964463855.1 uncultured Verrucomicrobiales bacterium
GCCATGCTCGCACTGGCTGACGACAACCTGACCAAGGCAGAGGCAGCCTACTGGCTCCTGCGCAACGGTCTCGGCGAATGGAAACAATATAATGTAGCTGCCGAGCTCAAGCAACGGGCCATCTATGATCCATCCACCATCACGGCCGTGCCAGTCACAGTCCCCGCCCCAGCCGGAAAAGCAAAATACAGTGTGAATGATGTCCTCGCGCTCGAGGGTGATGTGACACGCGGCAAGGCTGCCATGATGCGCTGCATCATGTGCCATCAGGTCGGTGAGCCGACTCCTGCCGGACCTGATTATGGACCCAACCTCAAGGGCTGGGGAATTGGCCAGCCTGCCGACGTGATTGCCCGCTCCATCATCGAACCCTCTGCAGACATCGCCCACGGTTATGGCGGCAGTATTCTCAAGCTCAAGAAGGGCGGTGAAATTCACGGCGTTCTCGTCAACCACTCCGACCCCTATATCATCAAGTCCACGGGAGGCCAGACCCAGATGATCCCCCGCAACCAGGTCGAGGGCAACCCCCAGGCCTTACGCCGATCCCTGATGCTCTCTGCTGACCAGCTGGGCCTCAGCGCCCAGGACGTCGCAGATATCGTCGCCTACATGAAGCAGTGGCAATAAGTATCGGGCATGGCTCAATGAGCCTGCCCGCGCTCGATCCCTACAGGCTCTGCAGGCATGCCACATAATGGTATTTTTACCGGTTGACCAGTCCCATAACTGCATTCAGGTTCATGCGGCTATCGTTCTTCAAAGCCCTCATTCCATCCAACAAAAAAATCATGTCTACAGCATCCAAATGCCCTTTTAATCACGGCGCAGGTGAAGGCACCAGCAACAAAGACTGGTGGCCGGACCACCTCAAAGTTGAACTCCTTCATCAGCATTCCACCAAGTCGGACCCCATGGGTGATGATTTTGATTACAAAGCGGAGTTTGAGAGTCTTGATTACGACGCCCTGAAAAAAGACCTCGCAGACCTGATGACCGATTCCCAGGAATGGTGGCCAGCAGACTATGGCCACTATGGCCCGTTTTTTATCCGCATGGCATGGCACAGTGCTGGCACCTACCGCACCGGTGATGGCCGCGGAGGTGGTGGAAGAGGGCAGCAGCGCTTTGCTCCCCTCAACAGCTGGCCCGATAACACCAGTCTCGACAAAGCCCGCAGACTTCTCTGGCCGATCAAGCAAAAATACGGCAGCAAAATCTCCTGGGCGGACTTGATGATCCTCACCGGCAACGTCGCACTCGAGACCATGGGCTTCAAAACCTTCGGTTTCGGAGGTGGCCGCAAGGATACCTGGGAGCCGGATCACGACGTTTACTGGGGCACGGAACAAGAGTGGCTCGACGACAAGCGCTACACGGGTGAGCGAGATCTGGAAAACCCGCTGGCTGCTGTCCAAATGGGTCTGATTTACGTCAATCCCGAGGGCCCCAACGGCAATCCTGACCCCGTGGCAGCCGCCCATGACATTCGCGAGACCTTCGCGCGCATGGCAATGAATGACGAGGAAACCGTTGCTCTCATTGCAGGTGGCCACACCTTCGGCAAAACCCACGGTGCCGGACCTGCTGATCACGTGGGACCGGAACCTGAGGCCGCTAGCATCGAGGAACAAGGCCTCGGCTGGACCAGCAGCTACGGATCAGGCAAAGGTGGCGACACCATCACCAGTGGCCTCGAAGTCACCTGGACTACCACCCCTACCCAGTGGAGCAACAACTACTTTGAGAACCTCTTTGGCTACGAGTGGGAGCTCACCAAGAGCCCTGCTGGTGCCAACCAGTGGAAACCCAAGGACAATGGAGGTGAAGGCACCGTTCCTCACGCTCATGACGCTGACACAAAGATCGCCCCTTCCATGCTCACCACCGATCTATCCCTGAGGTTCGACCCCGAGTATGAGAAAATCTCACGCCGTTTCCTGGAGAATCCCGATCAATTCGCTGACGCCTTTGCCCGTGCATGGTTTAAGTTGACGCACCGTGACATGGGTCCTCGCAGCCTTTATCTCGGACCGGAAGTTCCCGCTGAGGAGCTCATCTGGCAAGACCCCCTTCCCTCCGCTGAGGGTGCGCTGATCGACAGTGCTGACATCGCCAGCCTCAAGGAAAAGATCCTCGCCTCAGGCCAGTCTGTTTCCCGTCTGGTCTCAACCGCTTGGGCATCAGCATCCACTTTCCGTGGCTCTGACAAGCGCGGTGGCGCCAATGGCGCCCGGATTCGTCTGGC
>CAYXEC010000007.1:0-8662 GCA_964463855.1 uncultured Verrucomicrobiales bacterium
ATGCCTTTGATTACCTTGATGCACCCGTCAAGCGTGTCTGTGCCCTCGACGCCCCTGCCATTTACTCTCCCCACATTGAAGATGAGCAATTACCCAACCCGCGCCGCATCATTGAACAGGTGCTAACGCTGTGTTAAAAGAGGAAATAAATTTTTAGTTTTTTCTTGTAATTAGCATTACATTTTTATAAATTAATGCTAATTATGAAACTCACCTTACATTTACTCATCCTTACATTGTGCTCCATTGCACTCTCATCATGTTGTGATGTGTTGCTGCGCGGGGGGACCATTTCAGCTGAGAAAGAAGTGACAACCTTCACTCAAAGCAGCTCTTACAATGGTGTTGCTGATCCTATTCCAGTGACCAAGATCAAGCGTGTCTCGAAGCGATTTGATATCGTCAATGAGAAGGTCCTCGCTCGAGCATCCGCCCAGGCATCGGGAGAACCCAACATTGGTTTGGTTCCCACTATGAAGGATCTCGCCACCAGTGATTGAACATATTTTTTTAGGTAGCCAACCTCTCAGGGTCATGACCTCCGGGTCATGACCTTTTCTTTTTATTGTTTTTTTTAAAACTTTGGCGAGAGCTCTTACCCAGAGCGGAATACGGCAGTCACGGATTTTGAGATAATCAGCTTGCGCCCTGGGCGTGTTTCTAAGAAAAGGCATTGCGCACCGCACAATCCATTGATCTAACTTATGCCAACCAATATTGAAATGCCCAAGCTCTCTGACACCATGACGGAGGGCACCCTTGTAAAGTGGAACAAGCAACTGGGTGATACGATTGAAATCGGGGATGTGATTGCCGAAGTCGAGACAGACAAGGCAACGATGGAAATGGAAGCATTTGATGAGGGCGTCTTGTCAGAAATCCTTGTTCAGGAAGGTGAGAAAGCTACCGTTGGCGCGGTGTTGGGGGTGCTGCTCGAGGATGGGGAGGAAGCCCCCGCTGGTGGTTTCTCTTCCAGCGCGGCCAGTGCTCCAGAGCAAGCTCCCGCCGATGAGGCTACTGCCGGCACTCCAACGTCAAGCGTGGCTCCTGCACCAGTGGCCGTCGTAACGCCTGCATCCGGACCGGCTGGCCGCATTAAAGCCTCACCTCTTGCTCGCAAAATAGCAGAATCCAAAGGAGTCGATCTTGGTGCTGTTCAGGGAACGGGCCCCGGTGGAAGAGTCGTCAAGGCGGATGTTGAAGCCGCAGGTCAGGCCGGCGGCCGTTCTGCCTCTCCGCTCGCTAACGCTGCCTCTGCCCTCGCTGCCTCGGCACGTGCTCAGGTTGCACAGTCCACACCAGCGCCCGTGGCCGCGATCAGCCCCGTGGTTGCTGCTGATGACAAGACGATTGCGCTGAGCTCGATGCGCAGCATCATTGCCGAGCGCCTGTTGACGTCCAAGACAACCATTCCTCATTTTTATCTGCACGTTGAGTGTGACACAGCTCCGCTGATGACCCTGCGCAAACAGGTCAATGCCCAGGCAGAGCAAACTCATGGTAACAAATACAGCATCAATGACTTTGTGCTCAAGGCGGTGATCAATGCGGCTCAGGCAGTTCCGCAAGTGAATGCATCCTTCAATGGTGAGAGTATCGTGCAGTATGCAAAAATCGGAGTCTCGATTGCGGTGGCAGTGGATGACGGTCTGGTGACCCCGGTCATCAAGGATGCTGCAGGCAAGTCGATGCTGCAGATTTCCCAGGAGGTTAAAGACTTTGCAGTGCGTGCCCGGGAGAAAAAACTGCTACCCAGCGAATTTGATGGGGGCACGGTCACGGTGTCCAATCTGGGTGCGTGGGGGATCGAAAGTTTTGACGCCATTATCAACCCGCCACAGGCGGCAATTCTGAGCGTGGGTGCTATCGTGGAGAAACCTGTTGTGAAGGATGGGCAGATTGTGCCCGGCATGCGCATGAACATCGGCCTGAGCTGTGACCACCGTGTTGTGGATGGTGCTGTTGGCGCCCAGTTCCTCAATGAGGTGAAAAAACTCATTGAGAATCCAGCTCTCATGCTGGTGTGATGAAGGCGATTGTGACAGGTGGCGAGGGCACTCTGGGCCAAGCCATCACCGAGGGCCTGCGGTCAGCTGGTGTGGAGGTGCTCGCTCCTGGAAAAACCGAGCTCGATGTCAAAAGCGTTGATTCGGTCAAGGGTTTCATTTCTGCGGCAGGAGATGTCGATCTGCTGGTCTGTAATGCCGGTGTCACAGTGGACAGGGGTCTTGCCCGGATGACAGAGCAAGATTGGGATCATGTGCTCAATATCAATTTGAGAGGGGCCTTCCTGTGTGCCCGCGAGGTGGCACGGGGCATGGTCAAGCGCCGCAGCGGACATATCATCTTTGTATCCAGTTTTTCGGCGCTACACCCTCCTTTTGGGCAAGCCAATTACAGCTCTGCCAAGTCCGCCTTGCTGGGCATGATGAAGTCCATGGCACAGGAGCTGGGTGGCCGCAACGTGAGGGTCAATGTTGTTTTGCCGGGCTTCATGGAGACCAGGATGACTGCAGGGCTCGGTGAGGATATCAAAGCGGGTATACTCAGCAGGCATGTATTGGGCAGGTATAACACGACAGAGGCGGTGGCGGGTTTTATCACTCATTTGCAGATGCAAATGCCACACACCTCAGGTCAGGTGTTCAATCTGGACAGCAGGATTGTCTGAGCAGGTCGGTGATGAGCTGACCTGAGAGATTGACCTCTCGTCACCCTTGTCCTAGCATGACTCACTATGGCCAAGGTCTTTGATTTTGATGTTTACCAGCCAAAGGAGATAGCCAGCCGGGTAGAGACCATGGGTGTAGCCAAGGCGCGGTTGCCACTGCTGCCAATGATGGTTCTGGGTGTATTGGCGGGTGCCTTCATCGGGTTGGGAGCCCTGTATTATGTACTGATCAAATCCGATGCCAGCCTCGGGTTTGCAGTCGGACAGGTGCTTGGAGGTGTGGCATTTTCGCTTGGTCTGATTCTTGTCGTGGTGGCGGGCGCGGAGCTCTTCACCGGCAACAACCTCATTGTGATGGCGTGGGCGGATCGCAAGGTGTCCACGGCGGGCTTGTTGAGAAACTGGTTGATTGTTTTCCTCTCCAATTTTGTGGGTGCGGCAGGATTGGCTTATCTGGTGTTTCGTTCCGGACACTGGGACATGAACGATGGTGCCATCAGGGAGCTCTATCTCAAGATTGCTGCAGCCAAGTGTTCACTGCCATTTGGCGAGGCTTTTTTCAGAGGGGCTTTGTGCAATCTGCTTGTGTGTCTGGCAATATGGATGGCCATCGCCGGGCGCAGCGTGTTTGACAAGGTAGTGGCTATTGTGTTTCCCATCTCAGCATTTGTCGCGGCCGGCTTTGAGCACAGTATTGCCAACATGTATTTGATTCCAATGGGAATGTTCCTGGTGTCGGTGGACCAGACGGCTGCCAATCTCCATGAAGCCATTGGCTGGGCCGGGTTCATGCAAAACATGATACCGGTGATCCTTGGTAACATTGCCGGTGGCAGTGTGTTGGTGGGGCTGGTCTACTACCTGATCTATCTGAGGAGGCAGGACTGAGAAGCACCCCGGCTACAGGTCAATGCCTTGCAAGACCCTTCTGACGAGGTTGAGAGCATCCTGACTGGTTGCCTGTTTGAAAACTTCCCGATGGTAGGGATTGAATTTTTTTACAGCTTTGCTCGACGTGGGTGTTGCAATGCCAATCCAGACTGTGCCTGCGGGTTTTTGATCGGTGCCGCCACCTGGCCCTGCGATTCCCGTCACTGACACCGCAATATCGGCCCTGGCCCTGGCCAATGCTCCCTGAGCCATCTGCAGGGCGACCTGTTCGCTAACAGCCCCATGTTGCTCAAGACTGGATGCCTCAACTCCAAGGAGCTCCTGCTTGGCCAGATTGGAATAGGTGACAAAGCCGTGGGTGAATACGCCGGAAGCCCCTGGCACATTGGTGACGCGGTGAGCGATCAGGCCCCCCGTGCAGCTCTCCGCTGTGGCGAGTTTTTTGCCCTGCTTGAGCAGTAACCTGATGACAACCTCCTGCAGTGATTCTGCATTTTCGCTAAAACATTGATGGGGGAAGGCTCGGAGGGCGATCTTACGCCCGCGCTCGATACTCTCCTCGGATCCGATTAACCTCAGGTCGACCTCGCGAGTGCGTGCGCAGTAGCCGACTTCGAGATCGGGAATTGCCATGAGTTCTGCATCGATTTTGGCGTGAAAATCACTTTCCCCGACCTCGGTAAACCTCAGTACCTGAACGCGATGATTCTCTGTAATGTCGGCAAGAGCCCGGAGCCGCGGCTCCACCTCGTTTTCAAACATCGGTCTCATCTCGCCGGGAGGTCCTGGCAGCAGGAAGATGGCACAGAGCCGGTCCCCGCTCATGACCGGAGGGGCATAGATACCGGGGGCGGTCCCATGAGGATTGGGCAGAATGTCAGCTCCCACTGGATTCAGGGCCTGCTTCTTGTTGTCCTCGGCCATTTTTCGGCCCCGGTCGGAAAAAAACGCCTCGATGGATCTGAGTGCCGCTTCATCGGTGATGAGCTCCACACCCAGAACTTGGGCGGCAGCTTCACGGGTGATGTCATCACTGGTCGGCCCCAGGCCACCGGTAACAATGATCACGTCACTGCGCTCCATGGCTTCAGCCATCGCTGAGCGTATGGCATCTCCGTCAGGAACCGTGGTTTGGCGCTGCACCCGCAAACCCAGCTTGAAGAGCTCGTTACCGATCCAGGCTCCGTGGGTGTTGAGTGTTGTGCCCAGCAGAAGTTCGCTGCCAGTATTGATGATTTCTACTCGCAATGCTCCAGCTCCATGGTTTTGGGATGATCAATCAAGCAAGGTGGAGCGTGAGAACATGGGCACGACTGGAACTCCGCGTGCCTCGATGGCCTCTCGACCTCCCTCCTCGCGGTCCACCAGGACCAAGGCAAAGGCAATCTTGCCTCCGGCCGCCTCGATCACATCCATGGCTTTGATGGTGGATCCGCCGGTGGTGATGACATCGTCTACAATGACAATGGTATCTCCTTCTGAAAAATTTCCTTCGATCTGTTTCCCCTTGCCGTGCCCCTTGGGTTCCTTGCGCACGGTGAAAACCTGCAGGGGTTTGTCATCAGATGCCGAGGTCATGCCGACAGCCAGTGAGATCGGGTCAGCGCCTAGAGTCATGCCACCAATGGCCTGAACGTCGAGCCCGCGCGCGGCAATTTCCTCTTTGACGGTCTCCCATCCCAGTTTGCCGATGAGATTGGCACCAACGGGATCCATGGCGGTTACGCGGCAGTCAATGTAGAGATCGGAGGTCTTACCTGATGCCAGGGTGAACTCACCGGTGCGGACAGATTTTTCAAGCAGGAGCGCCTTGAGTGCGGCGCGGGTATCATCGTTGGGCATGGCTTGGTTTAAGCACTGTTTGCACCAAACTTCCAATCCAATACTCCATAGAATCAAAAAAATACTGCCAGGAACTGCGGCAATGACGGACAGACTGTGGCTGCTACCTTTCGGTCCTGACCAGATTCATCTGCCGACACTCCACAGCCCTGACAGCGCAGGTTTCTTAATGCCTTACAAGCAGATTGCAAGGGGATTTATGAGCTAGGGAAGGCTTTGCCTGCGATCTAAAGACAAGCCCTTGGCACACACATCATAAAATCAGCATGCAGTCCCCGTAGGAGAAGAAGCGGTAGCGTTCTTGCACAGCCTTGGTGTAGGCCTCCAGAATGAGCTCCCGGCTGGCGAAGGCTGACACCAGCATGATCAGGGTGGATTGGGGAAGGTGAAAATTGGTGAGCAGCGCATCAATGGCTCTGAACTGGTGGGGGGGAGTGATGAAAATATCGGTTTCGCCCGAGGTCGGCTGCAGCAGAGAGGGGCGTTGAGCTGTAGTATTCTCACCTGCATCTGGGGCGAGACTCTCGAGTACGCGGGTAACAGTGGTGCCCGTGGCGATGACACGGCCGCCGCTGGCCTTGGCGGCATTAATGGCAGCAGCGCATTGAGCACTGATGTGATAGCGCTCGGCATGCATGTCATGATCCTTGATGTACTCGGCCTTCACCGGTCGGAAGGTGCCAACCCCAACATGCAGGGTCAGGAATGTGTGGTGTATCTCAGCCAGTATTTCAGGGGTGAAATGGAGTCCGGCCGTCGGTGCTGCTATGGCACCTTCCTCACGGGCGAACGTGGTTTGATACCTTTCGCGATCACCCGGGTCACTCTCACGGTTCATGTAGTGGGGCAGGGCAAGTCTGCCATGGGTGGCCTCGTCAACGGGCTGATCCCAGACAATGATGCGATTACCATTTTCCAAAACAGAGTGAACCGTCCCGGTGGCATTGCCTATTTTTACGGTGCGTCCGGGCTTCATTTTCTTGCCGGGGCGCACGAGGCATTCCCATTCGAGCTCGGAGAGTTTGTTGGTGCAGACGAGCTCGATACCCCCGTCATTGGAAAAGAAGCGTGCTGCGACGACCTTGGTGTCGTTGAGCACAAGAAGATCCTCCGCCTGCATGTAGCTGGCAAAATCCGTGAACATGCGATGTTCAATGAGCCCGCTGTCACGGTGGATCACCATCATGCGCGAGCCTGCCCGGTTTTCGAGCGGGCGGCTGGCGATCAGCTCCTCGGGAAGGTAATAGTCAAAATCAGTGGTTTTGAGCACGGGGCAGAGTCTCATGCGGGAAGTTTTCAGTTTCAAGCCTGGAGTATGATGATGTAGAGTGCGCCGTGCCTGGTGGCGGTCAATCACGCTTGCGAGTGGACGGAAAGTTTTTCCGCGCCGGTAGCGAGTGCGTGTTTCTCAAGATGGTCACTTACGGGCCGTTTCCGACACCTAGGCCGGCAGCTCTGGCCGATGATCGCGAGCAGCTGTGTAAGATTGCCAGGGCGGGGTTTAACGCGGTGCGTGTCTACGAGGCCCCGTCAAAGGCCATGTTGGATGCGGCCCAGGATGCCAGCTTGTATGTTTTTGTTGGTCTGGATTGGGAATACCATCACGACTTCATCTCTCATGCATCCCTGCTGGGCAGGGCTCACATGATGATGAAAAACGGGTTGGCGGAGTGGGGCGGGCATCCTGCACTGGCCGGTGTCTTTGTGGCTAACGAAATACCGGGTGACATGGTCAGATGGATGGGTGTGGTCGAGGTCCGGGAGGCGCTTGAGGAGCTCATTGAGCTGGGGCGAGCGATCAGGCCTGATTTGCTCTTTGCTTACGCCAATTACCCGACCACGGAATACCTGGAGCCAGCCAATGCCGACTTCACGGCAATGAATATTTATCTGGAGAAGCGGGACGATTTTGCCCGTTACCTGCCTCGCTTGCACAACATTGCCGGTGATCGTCCCGTGTTGCTCAGTGAGTTCGGTCTCGATACTCGGCGTAATGGCATGCAGCTACAGAGCGATGCATTGCTTTGGTATGTGGATGAATCACTTTCCGCGGGTATTGCCGGCATTACGGTTTATGCATGGAGTGATCATTGGTTCCGGGGAGGTGCTGAGGTCTATGACTGGGACTTTGGCCTGATGGACAGGGATGGAATGTCCAAACCCGGGTTGGGGCCCCTTGGTGAGAGGCTAAACTCCATTGGCATTCCGACAGATGGAATTTCACTTGCCGAGACACCATCTTTTTCCGTTGTTGTTTGCAGCTACAATGGGGCTCAACGGATCAAGTCATGCCTCACAGCACTATTGGATCTGAATTATCCTGATTACGAGATTCTGGTGGTCGATGACGGATCCACGGACAAGACCTCTGAAGTTGTATGTGAATACGAGGCGGTGCGCTTGATTCAAACAGAGCATTCCGGTTTGAGCGCGGCCAGAAACCGGGGGGCTTGCGAGGCCAGGGGCGAGATTATCGCATACACGGATGACGATTGTCAGCCCGACAGCGAGTGGCTGCACTGGTTGGCGCATGCATTCACCCGGGGCGGCTGGGATGCCTGCGGAGGACCTAACCTTGCGCCTTGCCCGGCCTCCGGGCTGGCGGAAGCCGATGACATGATCGATGAAGTGGTCGTGGCCTCGGCGCCAGGAGCCCCATCACATGTTCTGGTAAGTGACAATGAGGCAGAGCATTTGCCCGGTTGCAATCTTGCCGTGAGGAAAAGCGCATGGCAGGCAGTTGGCGGTTTTCGGGAGAGATATCGTATCGCGGGTGACGACGTGGATTTTTGTTGGCGGCTGCAGTGGGCGGGATTTCGTATGGGGTTCTTTGCAGCGGCTTTTGTCTGGCACCGCCGACGCACGAAGCTCTGGGGGTATTTCAAACAGCAATACCAGTATGGTAAAGCTGAGGCATTGCTGCGCACTGACCACCCCGAGAGATTTCATAGGGGTTCAGGTGCAATATGGAAGGGTTGCGTCTACACCGGCGCCGGGATGACGGCAGGCAGTGGAAGTTTTATTTACCATGGCAGAATGGGAACAGCTCCCTATCAGCAACTTGTCACCACTATGCAACCGCTGCGCCCCATGCCCCGGAAATTTGACTGTATGGAGTCGCGCATCAAGCTCGCCCTTGCCAATTATTTTCAGCCGCTCATAAGGGCCTGGGCAAGAGAAGGTTGCAAGCTTGGCTGGCAGCGAAATTTAAAGTGCAAAAGCTCAGGCAAGGCCTTTATTTTCGTCGACTCCATGCAG
>CAYXEC010000007.1:8672-38403 GCA_964463855.1 uncultured Verrucomicrobiales bacterium
ATGCAGCAGTACGAAGACTACGAGGCTTGCTGGTGGCGTGAGGGCGGCATAGATCGTCAAGAGATCCTGCATGCGATCATTGAAGACGGCTGGGGGCCGATCGAAAACGACAGTCAGTGGGATTGCCGGCGAGGCGATATGCGTGTCCTGATTGCCATTGAAGCCCATGCAGGGGGCTCCCAGGTGCTGACCAGAATGGAAATGAGCAACAGAACTCACGGGCGTATGCCTGCTGATTTCACTCGTCGACTCGAGTCGCTTGGGCTCACCCGGAATATCAATCCTTGCGCGTGAGTTCGACAAAAACGTCCTCCAGCGTGGACTGATGCCGGTGCAGGGTGCGAATCGGCCAATTACGTGTTGCCACAAGCTCGGATATCCGCTCCCGCGTGTCTGTGCCGTGATCGACCAGGATGGAGAATGTCAACCAAGGACCATCTTTGCCTTCACGCAGGACTTTTTTGACGTGTTTGAGCTGGTTGAGGGCCTCCGCCGCCACTTCCTCGTCAGCTTGGATTTCCACGGTGATTTTGCCAGCCGCACGCATCTTGTTGACCAGCTCCGAGGGGGATCCGGAGGCTTTGATTTTTCCCTCGTCGATGATGATGACGTGATCACAGGTCATTTCCACCTCATGAAGAATGTGGGTTGAGAGCATGATGGTATGGTTCTCTCCGAGCCGCTTGATGAGGTTTCTGATGGAGCGAATCTGGTTGGGGTCCAAGCCGTTGGTTGGCTCATCCAGTATCAGAAGCTCCGGTTTGTGAACCAGGGCATCGGCAAGACCAACCCTCTGGCGGTATCCCTTGGAGAGGGTTTTGATCATTTTGCGCCGGACCTGGGTGAGTCCGCATAACTCCATGGCTTCACCAATGTTCTGGCGCGCTTCCCTGCCCTTGAGCCCTTTGAGTTGAGCCCGGTAGCGAAGGTATTCCCGGACACGCATTTCGTCGTAGAGCGGAACGTTCTCCGGCATGTAGCCAATTTTTCGCCGCGCCTCGATGGATTGACGGAAAATGTCATAGCCGGCGACCTCAGCACTTCCGGAGGTCGGGGGCAGGTAGCCCGTGAGCATTCTCAAAGTGGTGGTTTTACCGGCCCCATTGGGTCCCAGAAAACCGATGATTTTGCCTTTGCCCACCTTGAAGCTGATATCGCTCACAGCTGTGTGCCGGCCATATCTTTTGCTGAGATTGTGAACGTCAATCATGTAGGTGTGGCCAGGGTTGGGAAGGGCTTTGAAAATGTCGTAATTGGTTTGCCTTGTGCGTTGACTCAAGGAGTGTGTGCCAGTAATTAGAACTAAGTTCTACCCAGCTCCAAGAAAGAAAAGCAGATTGCGACTGTATATTCACCTTTTTTCTGTTCATGAAATCATCCATCTCAGCGCGATTGAATGCCGATCTTCTGGATCAAAAGTATGATCAGTGGTGTGAAGACCCGCTCTCCGTTGAGAATGACTGGTGCGCGTTTTTCGAGGGTTTCGAACTGGGAAACGCCCAGCTCAAAAAGCAACAGGGGGCAAGCCCGGCTGCAGGTGCTGTCAACGGCCAGTCTGTTGGAAATTTGGAGGTGCAATCGAGTGACGAGCACTATCTGAATTTCCGTGGCAGGGTGGTGAGCCTACTCTATAACTACCGCACGTTGGGGCACACCCAGGCCCACCTCAATCCGCTTGATGAGGCGGGAACTCCCAACCCGCGCCTGGAGCTCGACCAGTTTGGCTTGAGCGAATCCGATCTTGATCGTGAGGTCTCGACCCAGTTTTACCGCCGGGGCCAGAAGATGAAGCTTCGTGAGCTCATTGCATCCCTCGAGGAGACTTATTGTGGCAATGTGGGTATTGAGTTCATGCATATTTTCAACACGGAGGTTCGCAACTGGATCCGTGAACGCGTAGAGCACCGGGACGAGCACAAGCACCTGCTCAATTACGAGGAGGGCAAAGTGCTCAAGTGGCTGCTCGAGTCACAATTGTTTGAGTCCTTCCTCGCGAAGAAATTCCTCGGAGAAAAAAGGTTTTCCCTGGAGGGGGGCGAGGGCACCATGGTCCTGCTCAACAGTATTCTGGAAAAATGCCCCAGCTTTGATGTGCGGGCCATTGAGATGGGAATGGCGCACCGGGGACGCCTCAACGTGTTGCGCAACTTTCTTCGCAAGTCGCTGACCACATTGCTTTATGAATTCACCCCCAACTATGTTCCCGATCTTGTCGCCGGGGATGGTGACGTAAAGTACCATCTCGGCTATGAGGGAACGCGCATTTTGCTGGATGGTGAAGTCCACGTCTCACTTGCTGCCAACCCAAGTCACCTGGAGGCCGTGAATGCTGTGGTTGAGGGCAAGGCCAGAGCAAGACAACGCCTGATAGGAGGAGAGGAGCTCAAGGAGTCCGAGCGTGCTGTGACAGGCGAGCACCGGGCCAGGGTCCTGCCCATCCTGTTGCATGGTGATGCCGCCTTTGCAGGCCAGGGTTCCGTGGCCGAGGTTCTCAACCTCTCCCAGCTGCCGGGCTATCACACGGGTGGAACCATTCACATTGTCATCAATAACCAGATTGGCTTCACGACGATGCCCGAGGATGCCCGATCATCCCACTACGCGACTGATGTTGCCAAGATGATTGAAGCCCCCGTAATCCATGTCAACGGGGAGAAGCCCCATGAACTGGTATGGGCCGCCATTCTTGCGCTCGAGTTCAGGCAGACGTTTCGACGTGATATCGTCATCGACATGTACTGTTACCGCCGCCGTGGCCACAATGAGGCGGATCAGGCGGCATTCACCCAGCCGCACATTTACAAGCGTATCGATGCTCGCAATCCCATCGGCGATCTTTTCAAGGAGAGCGTGGTTGCCTCAGGAGCTCTGAGCAAGAAGCAGGCGGATGAGATTGAGAACCAGGTTCTCAATGATCTTGAGGAGGGCTATGAAACAATGGTCAAGCACATGGAGGAGGGGGACCGCACCATTTTCAGCGGATCCACCGCGGAGTCACAGCCTGATTACACCCACGCTCCTGTGCCTACGGGAATCCCGAGGGAGGAGCTCCAGCATATCGGCAAGGTGCTTACTGATATTCCCGAGGGCTTCAACCTGCACCCCACGCTTTCCAAAAGATTTATTCCCAGACGCTTGGAGGCACTTGAGAGTGGTGAAGGATATGACTGGGCCTTTGCCGAGTCACTTGCCTGGGGGGCATTACTCATGGAGGGCAATCCCGTGCGCCTGTCGGGACAGGATGTCCGGCGTGGAACCTTCAGTCACCGCCACGCAGTTTTCTATGATTCGGAAACACGTGAGCGCTACATCCCTCTGAAAAACCTCAGCGAGGATCAGGCAAACTTTTGTGTCTACAACTCACTCTTGTCCGAAGCCGCGGTCCTGGGCTTTGACTACGGCTATTCGCTGGGAGCCCCCAACATGTTGATCATGTGGGAGGCCCAGTTTGGGGACTTCTCCAACGGGGCCCAGGTTATCATTGACCAGTTCATCGCTTCCGCTGAATCGAAGTGGCAAACCCCCAGTAGCCTGGTAATGCTGCTGCCCCACGGCTACGAGGGCATGGGTCCCGAGCACTCAAGCGCCAGGCTCGAGCGCTATCTTCAACTCTGTGCAGAAAATAATATCCAGGTAGCCAACCTCTCAACCCCTGCCCAGTATTTCCATGCGCTGCGCAGGCAAAAGCGACGCCCTTTCCGCAAGCCTCTCATCCTGATGACGCCCAAGAGCCTGTTATCCCGTCCCGAGGCCGTGTCTGCGGAGGCGGATTTTCTTGAAGGGGCATGTTTTCAGGAAATTCTGCCCGATGTGATTGACTTCGAAAAGCCCAACGATGTGAAGCGCATCGTGTTCTGCAGTGGCAAGGTTTTCTACGATCTGGCGAAGTATCGTGACGAACACGCAATCCATAACGCGGCCATTATCCGCATCGAGCAGCTCTATCCATTCAATGAGGAAATGCTGGAGCTTATTCTGAGCCAGTATCCCAAGGCCACCAAATGGGTGTGGGCCCAGGAGGAACCTCGCAACATGGGCGCATACTCATACATCAGGCCTGTCCTTGAATCTGTGCTGGATGCGCGCATCGGATATGCCGGGCGCAAACCATCCTCGAGTCCCGCGGCCGGATCCAAGGGGCAGCATGTCCGCGAGCAGCAAATGCTTGTCGAACAAGCCTTCGAGAGCTAAACCAACTTTTCCTTTCCCAACCACGACTATCTTCATGGCCACTGAAATCAAGATCCCGAATGTGGGCGAATCCATCACCACTGCCAACGTTGCGCGCTGGCATAAACAAACCGGAGATGCGGTCGCCAAGGGTGAAACGGTTTTGACCATTGAGACCGACAAGGTATCCAATGATTTGGAGGCGGATGTGTCCGGTATTCTCAAGATTCTCGTTGAGGAGGGGCAGGAAGTTGCCATCGGCACCGTGGTTGGTGTCATTGAGGAGGGTGACGCTCCAGCGCAAGAGGATGAGCCGGCGGCTGGGCAGGAAGACGCTGCGCCAGACGTTGCATCAACAGGTGAGACAGGTCAGCAAGCCACGACAGCTCATGAGATTGAGATCAAAGTGCCGGCTGCCGGGGAGTCCATTACCTCGGCCAATGTCGGTCGCTGGCATGTGGGCAATGATTCCCAGGTTAGCAAGGGGGACACCCTGGTGACATTGGAGACGGACAAGGTTTCCAATGAGCTTGAGGCGGAAGAAAGTGGCGTTCTTCACATCCTCGTTCCAGAGGGGCAAGAGGTTGAGATAGGCACGGTCATTGCCAGAATTGCAGTCGGAGCCACTGCCGCCCCCGCTGCCAAGGCGGTTGGCGAGCCTGAGCCCGCTCCTGCAGTTTCTGTCGCGCCTGCTTCTGCTGTGCAGCAGGCAACTACCCCCAGTGCTCGGCCTGATTTGTCAGTGAGCCCGAGCCAATCGGAGCGTGGCGGTCAGTCCGTCAGCGAGGACAACGGGCGCACGACAAGGCGTAAGATGAGCATGCTGCGCAGGAAGATTGCCAGCCATCTGGTCAATGCCCAGCAGACTGCCGCCATTCTCACAACCTTTAACGAGGTGGACATGACCGCCATCATGAAATTACGCAAGGATGTGCAGGATGATTTTGTCGCCAAGCATGGCTGCAAGCTCGGCTTCATGTCCTTCTTTGTGAAGGCCACTGTGCAGGCGCTCAAGGATGTTCCCAGCATCAACGGGCGCATTGATGGCAACGACATCATTGAAAACCACTTCTATGATGTCGGGGTAGCCATCGGTACGGAGAAAGGTCTGGTTGTTCCCGTGCTTCGCGATTGCGACAGTAAAGGCTTTGCCGACATCGAGCGGGGCATCCTTGATTATGCGGCCAAGGCCAATGACGGCACGATGAATCTGGCGGATCTTCAAGGTGGGGTCTTCACCATATCAAACGGGGGAGTCTACGGATCCTTGCTTAGCACCCCCATTCTCAATCCCCCCCAGAGTGGTATTCTTGGTATGCATACCATTCAGCAACGCCCCGTGGCAGTGAATGGTGAAGTGGTGATTCGCCCCATGATGTATTTGGCGCTGAGCTATGACCACCGTCTCGTTGATGGCAAGGAAGCGGTCACATTCCTCATACGCATCAAGGATTGCCTGGAGAATCCGAGCCGCCTGATGCTGGAAATGTGATTTTGCCATGGAGTATTTTTTCATCTTCATCAAGGGCTTTGCGATGGGGGCGGCCAATGTCATCCCGGGCGTATCCGGAGGAACCATTGCCTTTATCACCGGAGTTTATGAGCGTCTGATCGATGCGCTGAAGTCGTTGAATTGGAAAGCGTTGTGCTTACTCTTCCGAGGGGATCTGGGGGGCTTTGCCAGGCAAGTCGACCTGGGCTTCATCATGGCCCTTTGTTTGGGCGTTGTAGCGAGTATCCTTACCTTGGCCAAAGTGCTCAAAACAGCATACGCTGACTACCCCGTCCTGGTGAATGCATTTTTCTTCGGCTTGATTCTGGCATCCCTGTTTTACGTCGGCAAAATGGTCAGGCGCTGGGGTTTTGCGGAAATCATTTGTCTGCTCTTTGGGATCGCTGTGGCAGCCTTGCTCGCATTCCAAAGCCCTGCCAGTGAGAACAGTAACATGCTCTATCTGCTTGCATGTGGGGTCGCCGGCATGTGCAGCATGATCATTCCGGGCATTTCCGGATCCTTTATTCTTTTGTTAATGGGTAACTATCAACTCATTGTTCTCGAGTCGGTTAATAATTTGCGTCAGCTCAAGCTTGCTGAGTCTCTGCCCATCCTCATTCCCGTTGGAATTGGGGCCATTATTGGCTTGGTCACCCTGTCCCATATCCTGAGCTGGATGTTCAGGAAATACCACAATGCGGCCGTAGCCCTCATTACTGGTTTTGTGGCCGGATCCCTCGTGGTGATATGGCCATGGTAGCATGCGGTGTATTCCAAGCTGATCCCCGGTAAAGTCGTGGCATGGGATCATTATTTGCCCGATTTGACCACATCCACAACATGGCTGGGTATTGCCTGGTTGGTTGGCGGTATTGCCATCATCACAGTTACCGAAAAGCTTGCCGCCAAGCCGCCAGCCTAATCTGCCTGCGGGGCGGTCATCTTTTTCTCCGAGGGGTTGTGATCGACAATCTTGGCGATGCGCTTGGCGAAGTAGTACATCCGCTTGAGGTATTCAATCATCTCTGACTCCAGCCGGAACGCGACCATGCGCTGGGGCTCGTCAGCAGCAAAGCGGCGGGACAAATGTTTTTCAGCGTCTGCGGACAATTGACTGATGGTTGGCTTGGCGCCGATGATTTTTTTAGCCATGACATGATCATTGGTAATAATGGCTTCAATGGACTGGTTGACCAGAAGGCTGACTTCCTCATGAAAATGAGTGAGTAGTTGTTTGGTGGCATCACTGATTACCAGCCCGGTGCGAAGCCTTTCACGCCCTATTTCCATGAGATTGGTCTCCAGCATGTCAGCAATGTTTTCCATGTAGTTGGAAGCAGCCAGGTATCGATGCAAGAGGTCTGACTGGGATTTCTCCAGATTGCCGCGGGAAAGATCGGCCAGATAGGAGAGGATGAAACCGTGAATTTCGTCGATGCGGCTGTCCATTTTCCAGAGTTTGCGCATATCCTCAGCGGTGCCGGATGTTACTACCTCAAGTGCTCCGTTGGTGACCTTCACCACGCGCTCACCCATGCGGCTTAATTCGAGCCGAACTGCATCAAGGGCCATTGCAGGAGTGCTGAGTAATGCCGGGTCAAGATACTTGGGTCGTGCTTTCTCCGCTTCCGTGACCGGCCTCTCGGGAACGATTCTGACAACCAGTTTGCCGATGGGGCCCACGAACCAAATGAAAAGCAGCGTATTGGTGATATTGAAAACACTGTGGGCATTCGCAATCTGCCGTGGAGTCTCCGCAGAGAGTCTGGCCATGCCGCTGAGCTCCGGTGCCTGCGGGGAAATATGCCTGACACACGCAGCAAGCTCGGGAATCAACATGAACCACACCAGTACCCCCGCGACATTGAATAGAATGTGAACTGTGACGGCTCGCTTTGCCTCCACGGATTTGCCGATGGAGGCAAGCCAGGCGGTAAAGCACGTGCCAATATTGGCACCAAAAATGAGCGCAATGCCCGCGTTGAGTGGCAAAAGTCCCTGGCTGGCCAGCACGATGACAATTCCGGTGGTTGCCGATGAACTTTGCACAAGCGCGGTAAAGAGGGCACCAAAGGCGATACCCATGACCGGCGAATCCATGTTTTTCATCATGTCGATGAAGGGGTCATAGGATTGCAGTGGTTTGGCCCCGTCACTCATGAGCTGCATGCCGTAAAACACGAGCCCAAGCCCCATGATCATCTTGCCGTAATGGTGGAAACGGTCTTTTTTGAGGAAGAAGGACATGGAAAATCCGATGCCAATGAGCAGTAGCGCGTATTTGGTGACCTTGAAGGCAATGATCTGGGCCGTCATGGTTGTGCCAATATTAGCCCCCATGATAATGCCAATGGACTGGGAAAGGTTCATCAGTCCGGCCGAGATAAAGCCCACCACCAGAACCGTGGTCACCGAGGAAGACTGGATAATGGATGTAACTGCGGCCCCCGCAAAGGCGCCCTTGAAGCGATTGGTCGTCAATCTGGAGAGAATTTGCCGCAGCCTGTCACCCGCAATGAGCTTGAGGGCCATCGACATGCGGTCGATACCAAAGAGAAAAAGTGCCAGACCGCCCACCGTGGTCATCAGAATCGATCCCAATTCCAGGCTCGAGCTCGTCACGAGAGTGGTGGTGTCCACAGCGAAAAGTTGCACGACTCAAAGCATACAGAAAAAGGCGCTGAGGGCAATAGATCATGATATGGATGCAAGCAGACGGGTATTTCTCTGAAAATGCCCTTTTTGCCCAGTATTCGGCCTGAAAACCGGCTAAATCTGCCAAAACTGTTCGCATGAGTAAAAAAGAGCGAAATAGTGGAGATTTTTTTTGACAGTCGTGTGCTCTCTGCTAGCTTGCCGCCCGCTTTCCGGAGGTATCTCCATTGGGTGAGCTGTTTCCAAGCCTCGATTTCAGGGCGAGGTTATGGTGATTCCTACTAAAAATCAACGGAAGGTGAAGAGGGCAACTGCTCTTGTAGCTCAGGGGTAGAGCGCGTCCTTGGTAAGGACGAGGTCGGCGGTTCAAATCCGCTCAAGAGCTCCAGTCCGAGGCAATCAAACAACAATAAAAACCAGCAGCCCTTTACCGGGCAACCAACCAAACACAAAAACCATGGCTAAAGAAGCATTCGAAAGAAACAAGCCACACGTGAACGTCGGCACCATTGGCCACGTTGACCACGGCAAAACAACTCTCACCGCAGCAATCACCACTGTCCTTGCCGAGCAAGGTGGCGGTGTGGCAAAGGCATATGATGAGATCGACGCAGCTCCTGAAGAGCGTGAGCGCGGTATCACCATCTCCACCGCCCACGTTGAGTATGAGACCGCAAACCGCCACTACGCTCACGTTGACTGCCCAGGTCACGCTGACTACGTGAAGAACATGATCACAGGTGCTGCCCAGATGGATGGGGGTATTCTGGTTGTATCAGCCGCAGACGGTCCCATGCCCCAGACCCGTGAGCACATTCTGCTTGCCCGTCAGGTTGGCGTGCCCGCCCTCGTTGTATTCATGAACAAGACCGACCAGGTTGATGACGAGGAGCTGCTCGAGCTTGTCGAGATGGAGATCCGTGAGCTGCTCAGCGCATACGAATTCCCAGGTGATGACATTCCAGTCATCAAAGGTTCTGCTCTCAAGGCCCTCGAAGGTGATGCCGACCAGAAGGCAAACATCCTCAAGCTGATGGAAGCTGTTGACAGCTACATTCCCGAGCCAGAGCGTCCCGTTGACCAGGATTTCCTTATGCCCATCGAGGACGTTTTCTCTATCGAGGGTCGCGGCACTGTTGCCACCGGTCGTATCGAGCGTGGTATTGTCAAGAAGATGGAAGAAGTTGAGATCGTGGGTATCCGCGACACCCAGACCACTACCGTCACTGACATTGAGATGTTCCGCAAGCTTCTCGACGAAGGTCGCGCAGGCGACAACGTTGGACTGCTCATGCGTGGCCTCAAAAAGGACGATCTTGAGCGTGGTCAGGTCATCGCCAAGAAGGGCAGTGTGAAACCTCACACCAAGTTCAAGGGTGAAATCTACGTTCTCAGCAAGGACGAGGGTGGACGTCACACTCCATTCTTCAGCAACTACCGTCCCCAGTTCTACTTCCGCACAACGGACGTGACCGGCAGCATCAAACTTCCTGACGGAGTTGAGATGGTCATGCCTGGTGACAATGTGGAGCTTGAAGTCGAGCTCATCACTCCGATTGCCATGGAGAAGACCATGCGCTTCGCCATCCGTGAGGGTGGACGCACCGTTGGTGCAGGTCGTGTGGCCGACATCATCGACTAAGTATACTTAGGTCTGGCAGCAAGTCCTCCCCGGGAGGCTGCCACAAGGCTGGTTTTTAGGGGCACTTCGGCGAGCAAATGCCGGGGTGCCCCTCAGTCGCCTAAAGACAGGGGCATCAGGAATAAAGCGAATACACATTACAGGGCAGTAGTTCAATTGGTAGAGCGTCGGTTTCCAAAACCGAAAGTTGCAGGTTCGAGTCCTGTCTGCCCTGCCAGCTTTCTCCAACCAGATCCACAACCTCCCAAGACTTTCCAATTTACGCAGCCGCGAGCGACAAACACGGCCGCCACCCATCACTGTTAGCCATCCACCGAGCATGTTCAAGAAAAGCGCAACCTTTATTCACGAAGTCAAAGCCGAGCTTCGCAAGGCATCCTGGCCGTGGGATAGTGATCCCAAGGCCAAAGGGTTCCAGAAATACAAGGAGCTTGTGGATTCCACACTGGTGGTTCTTGTAGCGATGATCCTGCTCGCCGGTTTTGTATCCCTATTTGACGTTATTGCCACCAAGGTTATAGGACTGCTTACAAGCCTCGGACAATAATCAGACTGCAAGGGGCCCAAGTGCGTCACGCACCACGGCTCTCACAAACAACCACCTTAAGAACACTTTCCACCACCCAACAGCCATGCCAGTAATCCCAGAAGCACACAAGCAATGGTACGTCGTACACGTTCTCTCCGGCCAGGAGCAGAAAGTTCGTGACCGCATTCAGCGTCAGGTTGAAGCTGAGGAAATGGGTGACGTCATCTTTGATGTTCTCGTGCCTCAAGAGCGCGTTGAAGAGAACCGCAAGGGCAAGAAAATAGAAACCAAGCGTAAATTCTTCCCCGGTTACATCATTGTAAACATGAAGCTCTTTGATGAGGACCAGAACCTAGTCGATCGCACCTGGTATTTCATTAAGGAAATGGACGGGGTCATCGGCTTTGCCGGCACCAAGGACAAGCCCATTCCGATGCGTCAGCGCGAGGTTGAGGGCATGCTGGGGCAAATCAAGGAGCGCGAGGAAAGTGTGCGCCCGGCAATCACTTTCGAGACAGGAGACACGGTCAAGGTCGGCGACGGTCCCTTCGAGGGACAGACCGGCATTATCGAGGAAATCGACCACGAGACCGGCAAACTGCTTGTTTCTGTAACCATCTTCGGGCGCGCCACTCCTGTTGAGCTGGAAGCATGGCAGGTTGAAAATGCCTGATTGCGCCCAATCCATTACGCACTCATACCCATTAATCATTCTCACTAACCAATAACCATCATTCAATACCACCACCATGGCCAAGGAAGTTAAACAAATTCTCAAGCTGCAAATTCAAGCAGGGCAAGCCAACCCATCACCACCCGTGGGTCCCGCCCTCGGACAGGCAGGTGTGAACATCATGCAATTCTGCAAAGATTTTAACGCAGCTACCCAGAAGCAGGCAGGTGACCTTCTGCCCACCGTCATCACTGTCTACAAGGATGCATCCTTTACTTTTGTCACCAAGCAACCACCGGCAGCTGTGCTCCTGAAAAAGGCAGCCAAGATAGCATCTGGTTCCAGTGAACCCAACAAGAACGCGTGCGGCTCTATCACCAAGGATCAGCTCATGGAGGTTGTGAACATCAAAATGCCTGACCTCAACACGAATGATCCAGAGCAAGCTGTCAAGATCCTTGCAGGAACCGCCCGCCAAATGGGCCTCGAGATCAAAGGAATGTAGTTTTTCTCCGGAGTGATCCGGAAACACAGAAACCCGCAGGAGGAACAAAGCCCTTATCCCTAGCGCCGAGCTCCGCCAGCACTGCAAACAAAACCATGAGTAAAAGAAGCAAACGCTACCAACAAGCCGCTGAGCTAGTCGATTCAGACAAGCAGTATGGCCTCAAAGACGCGGTGGAACTTATCAAGAAGTTCCCTGCACCCAAGTTTGACCCCACGGTCACGCTCTCATTCAAACTCGGCATCGACCCCCGCAAGAGTGACCAAATGGTCCGCGGATCCGTCGCACTTCCACACGGCACAGGTAAAAGCGTGCGTGTTGTCGTCTTCGCCACAGGTGAAGCAGCCAAGGCAGCCCAAGCTGCCGGTGCGGACGAAGTCGGCATGGAAGACCTGATCAAGAAAGTTCAAGATGGCTTCACGGATTTTGATGCCGCCATCGCCACCCCCGACGCCATGTTGGAGGTTCGCAAGATTGCCCGTGTCCTCGGACCACGCGGTCTCATGCCCAACCCGAAAACCGGAACGGTGACCGATGACACTGCCGCTGCGGTGCAAGCAGTCAAAGCTGGCCGCATCGACTACAAGCTTGATAAGAACGGCAACGTATCCGCTGCCATAGGCAAGGCATCCTTCAGCGAGGATCAACTTGCTGCCAACACCACCGCACTTGTTGAGAGTGTTGTCAAAGCCAAGCCTGCTACGGCCAAGGGTAACTACATTCAGAACGTCACGATCAGTGCCAGCATGTGCCCAGGCGTGGCGCTTGAATCTTCCATCTACAACGTCAACTAATCACAACCAAGGAGAGACTACATCATGAATCCTGATAAGAAGTATATCATCGACGAGCTCTTTGAGCGCGTCAACTCATCCCCGTTTGTCCTGGTGATTGACTACACCGGCATGACTGTGCCGGAGTTCAACGAACTGCGTAACCGGCTTACCGACAATGGGTCCGAGTGCCACGTTGCCAAGAACACCTACATGCGCAAGGCTCTCGCCAATGCCGAGCTGCCTGACATTAGTGAGCATCTGCTCGGTCAGACAGCATTCGTCACCGGCGAGTCCGATGTCTGCGGTGCTGCCAAAACCATCAAGAACTTCGTCAAGGAGTTCAAGAAGCCTGAAGTCAAGGCAGGCATCCTCGATGGTGACATTCTCGATGCTTCGCAAATTACAGCACTCGCCGACCTTCCGTCCCGCGAAGTTCTGCTGGCGCAGCTGCTTGGCGTCATCAACGCGCCTGCTTCCAAGCTTTTGCGCACCATCAACGAGCCCGCTGCTTCATTGGCGCGTGTCATCAAGGCAAAAAACGAAGGCTAATTATAACAATCTGAACGGATGGCGTAGCCCCCTCCAGGGATACGGCCTGATACACAAAATAAGGTTAATTCGTCGGATCTTAGGCGTAAGAGCTGAAATGTCCGGAAGCTCCGGGCGCGACGACACCAAAAGGAGAAAAACAAAATGGCTGATATACAAAAAATAGCTGAAGAACTGGGCAAACTCACCGTGCTTGAAGCCGCTGAGCTTGTGAAGAACCTCGAAGAGGAGTGGGGCGTTTCCGCTGCTGCTCCTGCTGCTGCTGTTGCAGTCGCCGCCGGTGGTGGTGACGCAGGTGCTGCTGCCGAGGAGCAAACTGAATTCGACGTCGTGCTTGCCGAAGCCGGTGGTAACAAGATCGCTGTCATTAAGGCAGTGCGTGAGGTTGCCAGCGGACTTGGTCTTGCTGATGCCAAGAAGCTTGTCGAGAGCGCTCCCGCTCCCGTCCTCGAGGCAGCATCCAAGGAAGACGCCGAGGCAGCCAAGGCCAAGCTTGAAGAAGCTGGTGCCAAGGTTGAGCTCAAGTAGTAACTACTCGAGTCTTCAGTAGAACCCTCCAGTTCTACACAAAACAGACTTTCTTTGTGTGTGGTGTCTCCGGCCGCTGTGGCCCTGACACCACACACAAGTCAGTCATCCCAAAAAGCAAGAAACCACGGTTTCTTTTACCCAAAAAACAATCACCGGGAAAGACGTTTCCCGGTCACATACCCAACCCAACCCAACTTGAGACAACAAGTGTAAGCAATAGAGCCCGGACTGGAGACAGTGCGGGCAAATCTGCCTACAGCATCCAGCGTAAAACACCGCCATCCCTTACGCCATTTTACCGCCAGCATCCGTCTCAAATTGAGTAAACAGCCCAAAAGCAATTAGCACACAGCTTACCCAAGCTCATACCCACTAAAGATTATGGCAGAACGACGCTATTACGGAACCATTGAAGAAGTCATCGAACCACCCAACTTGATCGAGGTTCAAAGCAAATCCTACGAGGATTTTCTCCAGAGAGATATTCCCGCATCCCAGCGAGATGACTCCGGCCTGCAAGCCGTTTTCTGTGAGATTTTCCCAATCAAAAGCTACGACGAGGCAATCACGCTGGAATTCATCTCCTACGATATTGAAGAACCCAAGGCGACTGCCCTCGAGTCCCTTCAGACAGGCGAGACATTCAGTGCCGGCCTCTATGTGACCTTCAAGCTCAAGGACGAGAGCGGTACCAAGAAAGAGCGTGTATACATGGGTGAAATGCCCATGATGACTCGCCGTGGAACCTTCGTCATCAATGGTGCCGAGCGCGTAATCGTATCCCAGCTGCATCGCTCCCCGGGCATCTGCTTTGAGACATCCACCCACCTCAATGGTAAAATCCTTCATTCCTTCCGCATCATTCCTGACCGCGGCTCCTGGCTGGAGACCCAGTTTGACACCAATGACTTGCTCTACGTCTATCTCGACAGACGTCGTCGTCGTCGCAAGTTCCTCGCCACCACGTTCCTTCGTGCCATGGGCTGGCCCACGGATCGTGACCTGTGCGAGCATTTCTATGGTATTCAACAGCTCGACTTAAAGAAAGTCGCCAAGGAAAGTGATGAGGAGGAGCTGGCTCACAAGGTGACCTTCGAAGACATTGTCGATGATGATGTCGTCATCGTGAAGGCATACGAGCCCATGACCATCGGTAATGTCAACCAGCTCATCGAGCTTGGGCACAAGACCGTTGATGTCATTGACTCCCGTGAAGATGAAATCCTGCTCAAGTCGCTGAAAAAAGATCCCGCTCACGACGAGGAATCTGCCCTCAAGGACATTTACCGCAAGCTTCGTCCCGGAGATCCTCCGACGGTTACCAATTCCAAGGCACTGCTCGAAAGACTCTTCTTTGACGAGAAGCGCTATGACTTGACCCGTGTAGGACGCTACAAAATCAATCAGAAGCTCAAGCTCAAGGTTGACCCCAAGGCACGCATCATGGTTCCCGAGGACTTCCTGGGCGCTGTGAAATACCTTCTTCGTCTTAAGAAAGGTGAGGGCATACTCGATGACATCGATCACCTCGGCTCACGTCGCGTGCGCGCCGTGGGTGAATTGCTCGGCAACCAGTGCCGTGTCGGACTTGCCCGTACTGAGCGTCTTGTCAAGGAGCGCATGACCCTTTTTGATGTCAACCTCGAGGGCATGACGCCTCAGAAGCTCATCAACCCGAAGGCACTCAGTGCCGTGATCCGTGATTTCTTTGGGCGTTCACAGCTCTCCCAGTTCATGGACCAGACCAACCCGCTTGCAGAACTCACTCACAAGCGTCGTCTCTCGGCACTCGGACCTGGTGGACTCAACCGTGACCGTGCCGGATTTGAAGTACGTGACGTGCATACATCCCATTATGGACGTATCTGCCCGATCGAGACTCCAGAGGGACCCAACATCGGTCTTATTAACTCTCTTTGCACCTATGCGCGCATCAACGAGTTTGGATTCATTGAGACTCCTTACCGTTTGGTGAAGGATGGCAAGGTCACCAATCAGATTGAATATGTCACTGCTGATCAGGAGGAAGAATACCTGATCGCCCAGGCGAACAACCCGATTGACAAAAAGGGCAATTTCCTGACTGAGAAAATCACCGCCCGCGAGAGTGGTGAGTTTATCGAGGTGGACCCCAAAACCGTCCAATACATGGACGTGTCTCCCAAACAGCTCGTCTCTGTGGCGGCCGGAATCATTCCCTTCCTCGAGCACGACGACGCCAACCGTGCCCTCATGGGCGCAAACATGCAGCGTCAGGGTGTGCCATTGCTCATCTCAGACGCGCCCCTGGTGGGAACCGGTCTCGAGGCCAAAGCAGCGGCTGACTCCCGCGCGGTGGTCATAGCTGAGGCTGATGGTATCGTGGCAGCTGCTACAGCAGAGGTCATCATTACCACCAAGGATGGTAAACTTCCTGTCACAGACGAGAAGTTCCTCAGTGACATGACCTCGGTGAAGAGCAAGCCCGCTGATGGCATTTTCACTTATCCTCTGCGCAAGTTCATGCGTTCCAATGCCGGAACCTGTCTCAACCAGAAGCCAATCTGCAGACGTGGAGACAAGGTCAAGGTTGGTGATGTTCTGGCTGATGGACCCAATACCGATGGTGGCGAGCTCGCCCTGGGCCGCAACATCCTGGTGGCCTTCATGCCATGGAATGGATACAACTTTGAGGACGCCATTGTTATCTCTGAGAAGGTGGTCAAGGAAGACATCTACACCTCCATTCACATCTCGGAATTCGAGTGTGCTGCTCGTGATACAAAACTCGGGCCGGAGGAAATCACCCGTGATATTCCCAACGTTGGAGACGAGGCTCTCAAGAATCTCGACCACGACGGGATCATCCGTATTGGAGCCGAGGTGAAGCCCGGAGACATCCTGGTTGGCAAGATCACGCCAAAGAGCGAAACCGAGCTTGCCCCTGAGGAGCGCTTGCTGCGCGCCATCTTTGGTGAGAAGGCTGCAGACGTGAAGGATACATCACTGCGTGTTCCATCAGGTTGCACAGGTATTGTTCAGGACATCCGCGTTGTCACCCACGGGCTGGCACGCAAGCGCGAGAACGATCTGGATCCATCCAAGCTCAAGAAACAGGTCAAGAAGATCAATGATGACTACAAGAAGAAGAAAGATCAGCTTACCGAGCAACTCACCGAGAAGCTCTCTGATATTCTTCTCGGGGAGAAAATCCCTCTCGATGTCGTTAATGCCCAGACCGGCGAGATTATCATCCCGGCTAACCGCAAGATCACCAAGACCCTGTTGCGCAAGCTGGCTTCCATTTACGATCACATCGAGATCGACCCATCGCCTATTCGTAACAAGATCCTTGAGATTATTGCCACCTTTGAGAGCCGCTTCGGTGAGCTCGACACCGATCGTGAGCGTCGTCTCGACCAGCTTGAGAGTGGTGAGGAAATCGATCCCGGAGCGATCAAGGAGGTGAAGGTTTTCGTTGCTGCCAAGCGCAAGCTCAGTGTAGGTGACAAGATGGCTGGACGTCACGGTAACAAAGGTGTTGTTGCCACAATCGTGCCGGAAGAAGACATGCCATTCCTTAGTGACGGAACCCCGGTGGAGATCTGTCTGAACCCACTCGGCGTGCCTTCACGCATGAATGTTGGACAGGTTCTTGAAACCCACCTTGGTGTCGCGGCCAAAGCCCTTGGCTTTACCGTGGCGACCCCGATTTTCGATGGTATCCCCGAGGAAGAGATCTGGAAGTTCATGAGCGAGGCCAAGAAAGTCGAAGGCTATACTTGGATCGGTGATGGCAAGGATGGCTCCACGGCAGGTAAGTCCACTCTTTACGATGGGCGCACTGGCGAGGCCTTCCAAAACCCGGTCGTGGTCGGCATGATCTACATGCTTAAACTCGGACACCTCGTTGCCGACAAGATCCACGCTCGTGCCGTTGGTCCCTACAGCCTTGTTACCCAGCAACCTCTCGGTGGTAAGGCTCAATACGGTGGCCAGCGATTCGGTGAGATGGAGGTGTGGGCTCTTGAGGCCTATGGCGCTGCCTACACGCTTCAGGAAATTCTCACAGTGAAGTCTGACGATGTTCAGGGGCGCACCAGGATTTACGAGGCGATCGTCAAAGGGGATAACAACCTCGAGGCGGGAACTCCCGAGTCCTTCAACGTCCTGATGAAGGAAATGCAGTCTCTGTGTCTGGACGTCCGGCCGGGTAGCGGCGGGCAGCCGAAACAGGGAGGGGCGGAATTCTCACTCGATGACCTCACACTCTAACCGCAGATAAAACAACCTAACCTAACCGTTAAAACTTAATACTTACCATTTACCATTATGAGCGTTGAAAATAACCTGCGTGAACTTTTCGGAGTCAATGACAAGCCTGAGCAGTTCGACCATGTCGCCATTACCGTAGCATCTCCTGAAGTGATCAGATCCTGGTCCAGTGGTGAGGTGTTGAACCCTGAAACGATCAACTACCGCACATTCAAGCCTGAAAAAGGAGGCTTGTTCTGTGAGCGTATCTTCGGTCCTACCCGTGACTGGGAATGTGCCTGTGGAAAATACAAGCGCATCAAACACAAAGGTGTGGTCTGTGACCGTTGTGGTGTTGAGGTGACCTTGTCCCGCGTTCGTCGTGAGCGCATGGGTCACATCGAACTTGCGGTTCCTGTTTCACATATCTGGTTCTACAAGTGCATGCCGAGCCGTATTGGCCTGGTTTTGGACCTTGCTGCACGTCAGCTTGAGAGAATCATCTACTACGAGGACTTTGTTGTGACAGATGTCGGCAGTACTGACCTGCAGCTTGGCCAGCTTCTCAGCGAGAGTGAATACTTCGACGCTGAAGATGCCTACGGCGAAGGAAACTTTAAGGCAGAAATGGGCGCTGAAGCGCTCCAGTCCCTTTTGTCTGGTGTAAATCTCGCCGAGCTTACCGCTCAGCTTGAGGAGGAGATGCAGAATACGCGATCCAAGCAGACCAAGAAGAAACTCGCCAAGCGCATCAAACTTGCCCGCGGATTTGCCCAGAGCAACACCCGGCCTGAGTGGATGGTCATGAATGTCCTGCCAGTGATTCCACCGGACTTGCGTCCCCTGGTTCCATTGGAGGGTGGGCGTTTTGCCACCTCCGATCTCAACGACCTTTACCGTCGTGTGATCAACCGTAACAACCGTCTCAAGAACCTTCTCAAGCTCAAAACTCCGGATGTGATCATCCGTAACGAGAAGCGCATGCTCCAGGAGGCTGTTGATGCACTCTTTGACAACGGACGTCACGGACGTGCCGTTACCGGTGCGGGCAACCGTGCTCTGAAGTCACTCTCCGACATGCTCAAGGGCAAGGGCGGGCGTTTCCGTCAGAACCTGCTCGGCAAGCGCGTCGACTACTCCGGACGCTCCGTCATTGTGATTGGTCCTGAGCTCAAGCTCAACCAGTGTGGTCTGCCCAAGAAGATGGCGCTCACGCTGTTTGAACCATTCATCATTCGCCGTCTCAAAGAGCTTGGATATTGCCACACTGTGCGTAGTGCCAAGAAGATGATTGACCGCAAGACAACTGAAGTCTGGGACATTCTCGAGGAGGTCACCAAGGGGCACCCGGTGCTCCTGAACCGTGCGCCCACCTTGCACCGTCTCTCAATCCAGGCATTTGAGCCTGTGCTTATCGAGGGATCAGCATTGCGGGTTCACCCACTGGTGTGTACAGCGTATAATGCTGACTTTGACGGTGACCAGATGGCTGTGCACGTGCCCCTCTCCGTGGAGGCGCAAATGGAGGCGCGCCAGCTCATGTTGGCACCCAACAACATCTTCTCACCTGCCAGTGGCAAGCCTATCACAGTGCCATCCCAGGATATTATTCTGGGTTCCTACTACCTCACCTATGCACGTCAATTGACTGCCAAGGAGAAAGCGGCACGCAAGGATGTGCACCTGCCACTCTTTGAAAATACCACTGAGGTGGAATTCGCCATTGCCAGCCGCAAGGTCAAGTACCATGACTGGATTCGCCTTCGCAACCCGGATTACGGCAAGGAGAAGGCAACCTTCTTTGGTGACCATGAAAACAAGATCATCGAAACCACTCCCGGACGTGTGCGCTTCAATGAGATCTGGCCTTCCGGTCTCGGATTCTTGAACTTCAATGTCGGCAAAAAGCAAATCGGGGACATCATCTGGCGCTGTTACCAGTGTTCTGGTCAAGCGGCCACGGTGAAGGTCCTTGATGCGCTCAAGTCGCTCGGGTTCATGGAAGCCACCCGTTCCGGTATTTCCATTGGAATCATTGACATGGTCGTGCCGGAAGAGAAGAAAGGTGAGCTCGAAAAAGCCTACGCAGAGCTCGAGAAAGTAACCAAGCAGTATCGTAACGGTGTCATCACCGACAACGAGAGATACCAGCAGGTCATCGACATCTGGACTCATGCCTCTGACAACATCGCCGATGCGCTCTACCGCAAGCTCGAGCACAACGAGGGAGACAAGATTGTCAATCCGCTCTTCCTCATGGTTGACTCGGGTGCCCGTGGTAACAAACAGCAGATCAAGCAGCTCTCTGGAATGCGCGGCCTCATGGCCAAGCCATCCGGTGACATTATCGAGCGCCCCATTACCTCCAACTTCCGTGAGGGCCTCTCCGTGCTGGAATACTTCATTTCAACACACGGTGCCCGTAAGGGACTCGCTGACACCGCGCTCAAGACCGCCGACTCCGGATACATGACCCGTAAGTTGGTTGATGTGTCCCAGGATGTCATCATCTTTGAGGAAGACTGCGGCACGGTTAATGGCATCACTGCGGAGCCCATTATCGAAAACGACGAGGAAGCAGCATCCCTTGCTTCCCGCATCTACGGCAGGGTTTCCGGTGAAAAAGTCACCGATCCCGTCACAGGTAAAGTCATTCTCGAGGTTGGCCAGCTCATCGGAGAAGAAGAGGCCAGCAAGATCGAAGATCTTGGTTTTGAACGTCTCAAGATTCGCTCAACGCTGACCTGTGAATCCGATCGCGGCTGCTGCCAGAAGTGCTATGGCCTGAACCTCGCCTCCGGTGAAGTGGCAAAAATCGGTGAGGCCGTCGGCATCATTGCTGCCCAGTCCATCGGTGAGCCCGGTACCCAGCTAACAATGCGTACCTTCCACGTTGGTGGTGTTGCCTCGTCCTCGTTCAAGCAGCCCATCATCAAGGCAAAGCATAGTGGCATTGTCGTTTATAAAGATGTGCGCGCCGTTCAGGACGCCGAGGGCAACTTCGTTGCACTTAACAAGAAAGGCTCCATTGCCATCCGTGACAAGGAAGGTCTCGAACTCGAGTCCTACAACCTGGTCATGGGGTCCGCGATTTCCGTCCCTGACGGTGAGAGCGTCAAGAAGGGGCAGGTCTTTGTGACTTGGGATCCCTACAACGTGCCCATTCTCACTGAGAAGCCTGGTAAGGTGGAGTTCCGCGACATGATCAAGGGTATCACCGTCCAGTCTGAGACAGACAAGGAAACCGGCAAGAAGGGAATGGTTGTCACTGAGCACAAGGAAGACCTGCATCCACAAATTGTGATCGTGGGTCAAGATTCTTCCGAGGTGCTGGCCAGCTACTCCATCCCCGTGGGTGCTCACCTCTCTGTGAAGGAGGGAGACAGCGTCAAGGGTGGTGCCCAGCTTGCGCGCACGCCGCGCAAGATCTCCAAGACCGGAGACATTACCGGTGGTCTTCCACGTATTGCCGAGCTCTTTGAGGCCCGCCGCCCCAAGGAGGCCTGCACTATCTCCAAGATTGACGGCGAGGTTTCCTACGGTCCGAATGTTCGTGGTAAGAAGAAGGTCATCGTTACTGACATGGATACTGGTGAAAGTGCTGATCACCTTGTGCCGATGGGTAAACACATCATCGTTGGCGAGGGGGATTTCCTGCACCGCGGTGACCAGATCACCGAGGGTCCTGTATCACCTGACGACCTCCTTGAGGCTTGTGGTGCCCAGGCACTGCAAGAGCACCTCACCAATGAGGTCCAGCGCGTTTACCGTCTGCAGGGTGTGGAAATCAATGACAAGCACATTGAGATCGTCATCCGCCAGATGCTGCGCAAGGTAAAGATCACCGAGCCAGGTGACACTGAGTTCCTCTGGGGCGATCAAATTGATCGCACTACCTTCAAGAAAGCCAATGAGGAGGTTGTTGCCAATGGCGGTGCTGCAGCTGAGTCTGAGCCCGTGCTGCTTGGCATCACCAAGGCTTCCCTTGAGACGGAATCCTTCATCTCTGCCGCATCCTTCCAGGACACCACCCGTGTATTGACAGATGCCTCAACCATTGGCCGTGTCGATTACCTCCGTGGCTTCAAGGAAAACGTGATCATGGGTCACCTGATTCCTGCAGGAACCGGATTCCATCAGCACCGCGATGTGGATATTGAATTCACCGTGGAAGAACCTGAGCCATCTCAAGAGGAACCTGTTGAGATTGCTGAAGATAATGAAGCAGAAGCAGGTGTTGAGGAGCTTCCTCTTCAGGCAAATGCTGTCACCGCCGGTGAGGAATCTGCCTAAGTTATCGCCTAAGAATATACTCAATCACAAGCCCGGCTCACTCTCTGTGATGCCGGGCTTTTTGTTGTCTGGGGCGATGGGCATCAACTCCAATCAACCTCAACCTCTGTGATATTGCCATTGCGGTCGTTATACTTCAAGTGACCATGTTTGAGCGCGTATTCATGTACTTCCTTGGTTACCTTGACGTCGTAACAACAGTATTCGGCAATTTTCATGAGTGGCTCCGGGTCGCCGGTCTTCTTGTAATCTTGCCACCAGCGCAGGGCGTCAAGTCCGTCTGCTGACTTGCCGGTTCCAAGAGTGGCGGATGCGATGGAATCCAGTTTGATCCGGTGACCAAGTACTTTTTCAAGCTCGATGAGCATGTCCAGATTGATGGTCTGGTTGGGAAGATCGAGGATAGTGTATCCCTGCAGTACGGGGTAGTCGAAGTAGAGGTGGTTGAACCCCACGACCAGATCAGCCCTAACCAGCATATCCACCAGGTCATCGGTTTGGCTCTCACTGAAGATATGATATTTTCCCGTGCGCGTGGAGTATGCAACACCTACGGAGATACCCATTTTGTCTTTGTTTTTTGCACCACCCACGTCCCCGAAGCTGCGCTGTGTCTCGAGATCAAAGTAAACGGTGTCTTTCATGGCTAACGGTGAATGGGGAGTGATAAGAAAACGGGATTTCAGCTCACATGTTGCGTAACGACTTGGCGGCATCACTTCGGGATGCGACAACGGCTGGAACAAGGGTGGCTAAAATACACATGACAAAAGCGAAAATGAACACACTGATGAATTCGGTTGTTTTCATGGCTGCCGGAAGACCGTCAAATCCATTGAATTCGGAGGGGAACGGATCGAAGCCCCAGCTGGCAAAGAGATCGAGCAGGACCTGCCTGTTTTCAATGACCAGATAACCAAGGCCGAGGCCGAGGATGCCACCCAGAAGTCCGATGATGATTCCCTGATAAAGGAAAACCCCTACGAGTTGTGCGGGTGCAGCTCCCAGAGCCTTCATGACACCGATCTCTCGCTTCTTCTGGATGGTGACGGTGAACATCACGGCCATGATCGAGAAGGCGGAAACCAACATGATGAAGGAAAGCGAGAAGGTCAGCAACTGGCGTTGTGTTTTGATCAGGGAGAATTGTTGCTGGTGATCCTGCATCCATGCACGGGCCAGCCATGCACCGTCGCCAGGGAGCTTTTGCAGCACACTGTTCTCGAGCGCCTGAGCAGCCAGATAGGGGTCATCCAGACGGAGGGCAATACCCCTTACCCCGGCACCAAGTCCGGTGAGATCCTGTCCCACAGGGAGGGGGACAAAGACATCCGGGCTGGCGGCATGACGCGTGGCCTGGTAGATGCCAATGACGGTGAGATCCTTAGGCAGGATCACCGTTTTCATATGCTTGATCTCCTCGATGTCAGCCTTGTCTGTGTTGATGTCCTTGAGGCCATCGAGTAACTGCACTGCCTGCTCCATGTGTCCCGCATCAAAGCTGTAGAAGCCGCTGTCGTCGGGTTCCGGAGTACTGCGTTCTCCTTGTTCGAGATGAAGGAGGACGGAGTCGATGATGTCTTTTTCAGCCCTGCGGATATTCTCGTCCATGATCGGGAGAAGCCGGTTGAAGTAAAGGTCCTGTAGTTGGGTGATTGGCACGGTTTCCTCAGTATCTTCCCGGGTGACGATGTTGAGCATGTCCTCCTTGATGAGCTCGAGACGCTGGGCTGCGCTGTCTACAAGCCGTGCTTCACCAATGCGTTCAAAGACGGGCTGGACCTCCTGAAGGTTGCGGTTGGTGTGGATTTGGATGGTATCGCCAACCCTGATGCCAAAACGCTCTGCCGTGATAGACGAGATTACCGCAGTATCGCCCAGCCCCATGTCCGCATGACCATTGCCGGGCTCTATTAGATCCTGTAGAGACTTGAGCTGGGATTGATTGCTTGTATCAATGGCCTGCATGGATGCCGGGGCAACAGCTCCGCCGCGATCAAGCAGGACCCAGTCATTGACCAGTGCATAAGCGCTCTCCACTCCGGCCAGAGACGCCATGGATTTCTCAACAGTGCGCCACTCAGTCTCCGGATTATAGCTCTCATCATAGCTGGGGTCATCCCAGGGGGCAATGCGTTCAATGTTAATGTGTGGGGTGTAGCTCAGTACGCGATCCTTCACCAGTTGCTCAAATCCACCAAAGACGGATAGAACCACAATGAGCACCATCACGCCGGTGGCAACTCCTGCAAGGGAGATCAGGGTAATGACCGAGACGTGTGTGCGCAGCGGGTTGAGGTAGCGCAGGGCAAGAAGGAGGCTGAAGTTTTTTCGGACGATAGCTCGCTGATGTGGTTGTTCTCTACACAGCAAAGTGATGGGTTACAGCTGGATTGTCCATCGAATTGTCATCAGAGCTCCCCGGAGGGTTTGATAGTGATAAGCCCGGCTCCCTTGAGGGTGGGAGTGATGCGCAGATTGCCATCTTCGATGCTCAGTGTGAGGGCTCCTGTTTGCTGCTGATCCACGGCGATAATGCCCAGAGATTTCGTGTGAGTGAACCAGTTTTGTGGAATGCGCTCATTATCCGGATAAGCGGCATTGCTGGAGATGATCGCCTTGGGCGCCACGGTCCGGTGAAAATCTTCATGCCCGGTGAAGTCATCCCGGTTTCTTCCGCTGATAATGACATCTGCTCTCAGGTCCAGACCCGAGGCAAGCAACCTGTTCTCAGTGATGAATCCGGCATCTCCGGTAAACAGGATTTTCCAGCCATGCCAATGCAGGCGCATAACCAGCCCGCTATCGTCAGCCCGCCCGTAGCCGCTGAGCTCTGCGGGAGCTTGCAAAATCTCCATGCGGACACCCTTTTCGATGGGGAAGCTCTGCCCTGAGCGCGGAATGACGAGTTGGCAGCGGGTTTGTCGGGATTTGTTGAGAAATGCCTGGTAGCTTGCACTCAGCAGATCAGTGCGGGGAATCATCGCTTGCCGGGGGGAGAAATGATCCAGGCACATGCTCATGGCCCCGCTATGTCTGGAGTCGGCATGGCTGATGATGAGCGAATCCGGACTGATGTCCAAGGCCCTGAGGGTAGGTAGCACATGTCGGTAAAAGGCGTCGCCACGTCCACTGTCGAGCAAGATGCCGCCACCGCTGTCAATGAGGTTGGCTCCGCCCCCGTTAGGTAGATCGAAGACAATGATACGGCCTTTTTCAGGGCGTGGTGGCTGCCGATACCAATGACCTCCGGGGACCCAGGCAAACAGAGCTGCGGTATGGTAGGTTGACTTCGCGACCAATGCGTTGGCATGGTTGATGGCATTGCCGGCGGGTTGCCAGAGTGTGGCCGCACCTATTCCAAGCATCGCGAGAGCAAGAAGGACAAAAACCATGAGCATCAGTGGGATCCCTGCGATAATGGCGATGGGTGTCACGATGCCAAAATAGAGCCATATCAGGGGTGCCGACCCCATCCAGGCTGCCATGGAGACAGCCAGGGAATTGCGCAACCATTTTCGCCAGGCCAGCATGCGCTCTTGCCAGGGGGTGAGCAGCTGCCTTGGTAAAAACGGATCAATCTCAGCCATAGGCTTGAGAAGTTGCATGCAGTGAGAACTCGCCAGTGCGATTGCCAGTAACACTCCATAGGACAACTGGAATCCCGGTGTGAAAAGCTGGTGGCCGTCCCAGAGAAGCACAATGACGGCACTTGCAGCAAGGCTGTTGATTAGTGACGGTTTTCTCCTGATGAGAAAGCCGGTGAGGAAGACGCTCGCCATGATCACAGCCCGAACAGCAGGCGGACGAAGGCCCGTGATGCCTGCGTAGGCACTCATCGCAAGAATCACACTCGCGATCAACACCCAGCGTGGTGCCCTGAGCAACCACAGCAGGCTGGCAAAAATTGCTCCCACCATGCCCACATGCAAACCACTCACAGCAAAAACATGCAGCGTGCCGCTTTGGCGAAAATCATCGACCATGGAAGGGGTGTGTCTGGGTGGCTCGCCCAGTACGACGGCACGTATGAGTTGAGATTCGCTGGACTCCGGATTGAGGCCTGAAGTCATTCGCTCCCGCAGATGATGACGTCCATCTGCCATGATGCGTGCCGGCATGTGCACCATACTCACCCCCTGTTTGGTCATCGAACCGTGTGGGGTCATGCTCAGGAGCGCCCCGCGTCGGTAGAGCCACTTCTGCCTGTTGAACCCGTGGGGGTTTCGTATCGGCTCAATGAGTTGAAGTGCTCCAGACACCGTGATGATGTCGCCATGTCGTGGCTTGTATGGGTGTGTAAATCCTGGTTGTAGTTCTACCTTGATTGCTGCAGCGGGTGGCAGGCCTTGAAGTCCACTATGAGAGGTGATCCTGCTGGACTGGATTAGGTAGGGGCCGTTGTGATCAGCCCCCGTATCAATGATCGCGCCCACCAGTGTCACGGTGTCGCCGAGCTTGCCGGCGTGGGCAGTAGCCTCCCAGTCCCGCAGATGATGCACCTTGGATCCGTGGAGCCCGTAAGCCAACGTGAGGCCAGTGACAAAGAGCGTGATGCTGCTTCTTCGTAAAACAAGGACAAGAGCGATCCCGGCAAAGAACACCGGCTTCCAGGATTGCAAGCCGTCGTAGTCCGCGGCCAAAACCCCGGCCGCGACGCCTAGAAGCAGGGGTAGGAGTGGTAGGGGGGTGAGGATTTTATTGCCAATGCCGGATGCTCCCACGCAAATATGTTAGACTGCAATCTAACAGTATCAAGAACAACTTTCCCTACATGGGTAGTGGAGGAGCTGCAGCTACTCCACAAGTTCAATGGGAGCCTTCGCTATTTCCTTGATCCTGTGATTGGCACTTGCGGAGTACTGGGTATCGGGAAACAGCTCAACGACTTGCTCAAGAATGGCAACGGATGCCTCCTTGTCCTCAAGATCATTGAGGTAAATATCAGCAATGCGGCCCATGAAAAAAGCAGTGTCATCAGCAGGCCACTCATGTTCCTCAAGAGCGGTTTTCAGGGTGTTGAGTGCCGTTTCAGGACTCTCCAGCTTGTCGTTTTGGATTTTGGCAATCTCAACCCAGGGAATGCGGTTTTCGGGCTCCTCCAGGGCAATCGCGAAGTAGAGTTCCATGGCCTCCTCATAATCTCCCCGGGCATAGGCTGCTTGCGCCTTGTGAATAGGCAGTCTTTGCATGGTTTCATTGGAGGCAAGGACCGCGTTTGTCGCCTTGTCGCTGAGCATGGGCAGCAGGTAGACAACAAATATAAAGCCGATGTAAAGACCGGCCAGCAGGAGTGCTGGTAACTGTGAGGCGAGCTTTGCGGGGTCTTCAGGATCGGAGCCGGTAAATGAGGAGGCGACAATGGCGGCGATGACCAGGAATACGATGGCGTGAACAATTTTGCCTTTCATAAGAAGCGATTCGGCAAATTACCATGGCAGCTTCTCCCATGGAAGGACTAAAAAAGTGATGCCTGATGATGAGCGGATACTGCAAATGTACTAAGTGCGCCGGGCATTGCGGCCCTCGTCAATGAGCTTCCAGAAATGCTTGGACTCGGCCAGTTGCTCGTCCTCGGAAACCGGCATTTTTGACCTGAACAGAAAATCGGAAAAGGTGTTTTTATGCAAGACGCGGTGAACGACGACCAAGTCATCCGTCACCTCGAAGTAAATTCGGCAGTCATTCGCCCTGAAGCGGTAGAGGATTTTACCATCCCTGACAATTTTGCCGAAATACTGGTGTTCCTTGTTTTCATCCAGTTCAATGAGGTCAGACTCGGATACCTTGAAGGCATCGAGTAATTCCAGTTGATCCAAGGTAGCCATGCGGGATATCTCGGCAGCACTGATTTCATTGAAGACGATCTGGAGCACAGGGGCAGGAAACCACCGGCCAGGCAATTAATCAAGCAATCTTGGCGCTCTTTGAGGGCGGCCCCTGTGTCATGGGCGCTTGCAATCGTCTTTGTTTGGCTGCAATGTGATATCGCCTTGATGATGCATTCACTCTTCAAACCGGGTTTGACTTCACCAATACTCGCCACGCTTACATGGGGCGTGTTGCTGTCATCATGTGCTACGGCTATCAGCTTCGCCCCCCGGGTTGCAGGAATTCCACAGCTGAAGAAAACGCACTATGTGAGTTATGATGATGAATCATTCGGCTATCGCAAATGGTTGCCGGCAACTGCGGAACAAAAAGACCCCTCAGTGGTGATCATTGGAGTGCATGGAATCTCCGGGTATGCGGGGGACTATGAAAACATGGGTGGGTACTTCCTGGAGCATCGTGAGGACGTGGCTTTGTACGCCGCGGAAACGAGGGGCCAGGGCATGGATGCCAAAGAAAAGCGACGCGGCGATATCATGAGAGTGGGGCAGTGGTATGAGGATCTCGCCACTTTCACCGGCTTGATACGCGAGGCTCACCCGGAGTCGAAAATTATCTGGTTTGGTGAAAGCATGGGTTCTCTCATCGTGATGCACGCCTACCACAACACGAGGCAGGATCTACGGCCCCATGCCATCGCCTTCTCTTCTCCCATTATCGAGGTCGATTCTGAGCTTCCCCGGTGGAAATTATGGTGTGCCAAGTTTGCAGCCCTGTTTTTTCCCAAGGCGAGAATTTCTCTCGAGTCCCTCTCGGATGGACGCAGTACGGTTGTTACCAGAGATGACATCCACGCGCAGCAGGTGGCCCAAAACCCCTGGTATATCCGCCGTTACACACTGCGGCTGCTCGTCAAGCTGGGTGAGCTGGCTCAAAGCATGGATGAGATGGCATCGAGGGTGACTTGCCCGGTTCTCGTGCTGCATGGGGGTAAGGACTTTTTCACCCACGCGGACAAGGTGGCGGATTTCTGTAACAATTTTGATCAATCCGTCAGCAAAACCCACCACTATTACCCCGGGTCATACCACCTCCTGATGTATGATCATCAACGCGATAAAATCTTTGGCGATGTATCCACATGGCTCAATAAACTAGGCAATGACCAGCAGACCAATAAATAAGTATTTCTCCCGCCGGTGTGGTATTGCACAGCTCGGCAGCCGGGCCACGTGTCTTGCACTATGCCTGATGTTGACCGTGTTACTCGCGGGCAGGCAAACCCGGGCTGAAAGCAGCGAGGCCGGTAATCATGGATCTGCCATTGAGCAGCTTGCAACAGAGCTTGGGGACGAATCATTCGCTGTGCGAGAACGAGCCATGGATGAGCTCTGGAAGCTGGGTGAGAGGGCATTGCCGGCGCTGCGCAGGGTTCAGGCGGCAGATGATATCGAGGCCTCTGAGCGAGCCAGTGAGCTGATCGGTTACATTTCAGTAGGCCTGCTTTACGATAGTCCTGCTGAGGTGAAGGAAATGGTGATGAGGTTTTTCCAAAGCAATGAAGACGGCAAAACCATCATTGTGCACAAGCTCATCAGTATGGACCGGTGGAGGCAGGTCATGGCCCTGGCCAGACTTGAAAAGGATGCCGGCCTCGGGGAGAGAATCTCAAGGATTTGCTGGAAGCACAAACTGGCATCCGTGGTCGGCAGTGCGCTTGCAAGGGGTGACCATGCAACGGTACACGAAATTTTTGCTCTGATGGGGGACCATGATTATTACATGCGCATGCGTGCTTTCGACCTTGGGCAGACGGGTAGGCTCGAGGATGAGCTGGGCAAGGCTATG
>CAYXEC010000007.1:38413-44801 GCA_964463855.1 uncultured Verrucomicrobiales bacterium
GAGCTATGGCACTCACGGGGCAAAAAGGAGCGAAGTGGAGGATGTGGTTGCATCGCGTGGATGGTAATATCGACGCTGCCGTCAAGGAGGCACAGAATGCCAAGCTTCCAGCAGTGGCCGACCTGCTCATGGTTCTGGATGGGAATGCCTTGCCGCATCTTGAGCGCACCGCTGGCAGAGTTGATGATGGCATCTACAGCTGGGCTTCTAAGCTGCAGCTGCTCAGGCTGGCTGGCAAGGAGGAGGAGGCCCGGGCCTTGAGTGGCCAATGGCAGAACCTGGCGCAAGACGATGAATCCAAAAAGCGCGTGATGCTCAGCCTTGCTCTTAATGGCTTTCGAGAGCAGGCATTGGATCTGCTTGACGCCACGGCTCTCAACGAAGCCATTGGTTTTTACGATGTGATTGAAATGCCCCGGAGAAGTCTCAAGTTGCTGGGAATTGCTGAAAATGCCAAAGCTCCTTATCAGGAATGGTTGGCAGATCGCCTTGAGAAGCTGGATGATGAAGACTCCCTACAACAGCTCTTGATGCTTGCCGGCATGCTCAGCGCTCGCGGTGAGAAGCAACATGCCCGTGATGTCCTCATGCCCATGATGGCTCGATTGAAGGGCGAGGATGAGAAGGTGTGGCAGGAGCAGATCAAAGTTATGGTGGAGGGCGATCTTGCGGAATTTGCCATTGGATTCATGCAGCAGTCCATGGTGGACGATGGTGATGATCCCGCGGCAATGGTCGAGCTGGCCAAGGAGCTTTTTGGAAGCTTGCCATCGGAATGCATCGATGCGCTGTGGGATCATCTCATGAAGCGCAACGGAGCCAAGCCGGCTCTTGTCCTTGAGGAGTGGGCCTTGCTTGCGGGCTTGCTTCCTGACCCACAGAAGCGAGTGCCGGGGCTTCATGGGCTGCTTGAGCAAGAGGCCCGTCAACAGGAGCAGCCCGCCAAGGACCTTCTGCTCACGGCCCTCTATGAGCTGTGTCTGATCCGCAACGACATTGCCACAGCGTCACGTATGGTCGACGCCCTTGCCGAGCAGGGTCACGCGCTTGGTGGAGAAAAAAATGATCTGGACTTCCAGCTGCAGCGCTGGGAGCTCATCGAGCCTGTGCTTGCTGCCCGCGTCGAGAATCGGCCGGAGGATTGGTCCAGTCTCATCAGGTGGCACATTGCCCAGCTCAAGCTGGGTCACAGCGAGAGAGCTGCGGAGATTTTCAAGCGTGCGATGCTCCAGACCCTCGGTGATCCGGCGTTGCTCATCGTCTGGGGATTTGCATTGTATGACGCTGGTTATGACAGCAAGGCTGTGGAGCTATGGTTTTTGGCTGCCGCCATGTCTGATCTCGAGAATGAGCAATCTTTGCACGACTACCAGCGGGCCATCGCCAGTCTGGCAAGCTGTGGGCAGTCATTATATCGTAGTGGGGAGTGGCAAAAGGCACTGGCCATCAGTGAAATGACTGCGCGTTCCATCATGAGCCGACAAGAATCTTCTGGAATACACACCGCTCTCAGGGTTCGTTACCAGGCTGAATTTTGCCATGGGATGGAGATGACCCAGCGTGGCATGCTCTCTGAGGGTTTGCGCAGGCTGGAAATGGCTCACAGCCTGATGCGTGGTGACGGAGTTCTTGCCGATGATTTCTTCCCCGCACTCAGAAACCGGATTCCGGTAAAAACCTATGACCGCTGGTTTGAGGAAAGCTACGCACATATTGAAGCCGCCTGTGAAGATTTCCCCCGGTCACACAATTCCCACAACACAGCCGCGTGGCTGGCTGCCAGGGCGGTGCGACAACTCGACAAGGCCCATGCTCATGCCGAGCAAGCCCTGGAAATGCGCTCCAACCAGGGCGCCTATCTCGACACCATGGCCGAGGTCTGGTTCTCAAGGGGGGATCGTCAGAAGGCGCTGATGTGGTCGGAAAAAGCGATTGCTGCCAGCATCTCCAACGCCGCCGGCAATCCCCGTGGGCTGGAGTGGGTGTTTGCCAATTATCAACAACTCAAGAAGCAATACGATCATTTCAAAAATGACCCTTTACCCAGCAAGCCGCGCTGATGATACTTGGTTTTTAATCCTGACTGTATGCACCGCCTTCTCTTGTTGATTTCTCTTTTGCCCCTGCTGGCAGCCCTGATTTTGCGTAAGCTTTATGCTGACCGAATCCTCAAAGAATCAAGCATGATGGAGCTCGGCAGGGACGGATCATCCCTTGCCCGGAGTATGCTTGAATCCATGGGGCAGGAGGATACTGAGCTCAGGCTGAGCAAGGGCGAGTGGGCGGGTGCTGCCGCCACCGGCGATGGCTGGTTGTCCCTGCCCTCACAGACAGCGCTTGGCAAAAATGTGGCCGATCACGGACAGGTTGCACTGAGAGTGGGCCTCTATTTCCTGTCCCTGAAGGATCCGGCCGCTGTGGCCCGCCGCCGCTGGGCATTGCGCTTTGGACATGTTTTTCCGATTTTCACCGTGGTGGTCTGTGTGTTTGCCCTGCTGGTAGGCAAGCTGCCTGTGCTGTGGATGATCAGTATTGTGATGGCCTCCCTGGGGCTGGCAGCCGGTGCCCAATTACTCACGCTGACTACGAACCTTCAGGCAAGTGCCATTGCTGCCGTTATTCTGGAAAAAAAGCGCATTTTTCCCCGGAGCAGTGATGAGGAGAGCGTGGCGGCAGCCGCACGTGCATGGGCGTGGCACGCGATTGTTCCCGGGCTTGTCTCCCGCTTGATGTGATCAGCTTGTAACGCGAGTTATCCTGAACGATCAAAAAGGACATTCTATGCTCGCCACAAAGCACACTTCTTGCTAAGCATTTATTAACTTTTTTTGCCGCTTCATAGAGCAAACAGGTTTTCATCCTTACTTTCACCATGATTTCATACGATCGCGACCCACAGCAGACGATTCCCGAGTCCTCCGTGAAGATTGTCGGGCTTGGCGGTGCTGGTGCGAACATTCTTGACCGTGCTACGCTCGATGGCCTCACCGGGCCGGAGATGATTTGCGTTAACACTGACATCCGGACACTCTCCAGCTCAGTTGCTACCGAGAAAATCAATCTGGGTAAAAACCTGACTAAAGGTCTGGGCTCAGGCGGGGATCCCGATTTGGGTGCTCGCGCCGCAGAAGAGTCTGAGACCGAGATTCGCGATGCGCTTCGCGGAAGAAAAATGGTTTTTCTCTGTGTTGGTCTTGGTGGTGGTACTGGATCGGGTGCAGCACCGCTGATTGTGCGCACAGCGCGCGAGGAGGGTGCCTTTGTGGTTGTTTTTGCAACCATGCCGTTTGGTTTTGAAGGCCAGCGTCGCAGAGACCAGGCGCAAACAGCACTTAACGAATTGGCCGTGTTGGCTAACGCTGTGGTCACTTTTGATAACGATCGCATGGGCGAGCTAGTACTCGCAAAACAGGGCATTCATGAGGCTTTTGCCGCCTGTGACCGGATGATCTCGGATTCGATCAAGGCAGTGACCCGGCTGGTGGTGCGCCCAGGCCTCATCAACATTGGTCTTGGTGACCTGATGAAGGCCCTGAACACGACCCGCTCACGCTGTCTCTTTGGATCTGGTGTAGGGCATGGTGAGAACCGCTCCCAACAGGCCATTGAAAACGCACTCAATAGCCCGCTTCTGGACAAGGGACACCTCTTGTCCCAAGCTTCAAGCGTACTCATTCATGTCTGTGGCGACGAGAGCCTGACCCTCTATGAGGTCGAGCTTCTCATGCAGAACCTCTCCAAGCATATCCCGGCGGATGCCCAGGTGCTCTTTGGTGTCGCTACGGATCCATCCATGGAGGGTGGGCTCAGTGTGACACTTGTCAGTGCCGTGCCTGAGGAGAGACTTCAAGTGTCAGCCAAGGATAGTGATACGGCAAAGGCGGAGGCAAAGAGTTCCGACGACGAGCGTGATCTGTCTGCAGTGGTGCCAGCGGTTGAATCAGCCACGGTCATCGATACTCCCGAGGAGGAGCAAATCATGGAGCCCAGCGAGGGTTACTCGCCGGATGATGACTTTGCCGATCCTTTTGGCGGGCAGAATGGTGACGCTACATTGAGTGACGAGGATACTCCCGGAGATGACGATGTCTCCGAGTATGAAGACACCTGGGATGATGATCTCTCCGAAGACGAGGATAGCGGGCAAGAGCAAGATGATGAGGATTACGAGGACTTTGTGCCCTTGGATGACGTGCAGAGCATCGCGGATGCAGTGCTGCAAGGTGAGGAAATTGACATAGCAGCGGAGGATGACCCAGAGCACGATGGAGATGACATTGGTCAGCCTTTTGCCGAGATCGATGATGAAGGGCAACAGGGTGACGCTGATCATCGTCAAGACAAGGGCGATACGGATTCCGGGGAGTCCTTTATCTTCCAGATCGACGAGGATGATGACGCGCATGCTGCGCAAGCTGAACTGGAGCTGGATGGCGGCCCCAAAGGTAAGTTCCAAGGGGAAAGCCCCAACTTGTTGGAGGGCGAAGATCTGGATATCCCGCCGTTTTTGCGCAAAAAAAGAAGGTGATTTAACCCGCCTGATCGGCTAATCTGGCTTGCCGATCATATGACCCAATGTTACGGAATCGCGCGTTATGACAAATCTTGGTACCGTCATTCTCGTTCTTGTCTGCGTGGGCATGGGTTATCTCATCGAGCCGCCATTTTTCAATCTGCGCAATGCTGATAGGAACAAGAGCGGAGTGGGTGAGGAGGCGACGAAGAAAAAACAAAAGACGGTCAAAAAGCCCGAGAAGCCAGCAAAACCAAAACCTGTAATACCCAAAGTCGATATTGATCTCAAGCTGGTCAAGGCAGAGGATTTCCCCAAGGAAGTGGCCCTTTACGAGACCTTTGAGATATCACTCAGTGGTCGACCCCTGACTCTGGAGCAGGGAGACAAGCTCATCCCCATCCGTCTTGAAGGCAGTGACCTTGTCTTCAAAATTGAAGGCATCGAGCTTGAGCATCTCATCGATGTTGACCTGACTGATTTCAAACAACAAGTCCTTCCCGTCATGAACGCGCGCTTGCAGAAGGAGGAGGAAATGAGACGCATCGAGGCAGCCAAACCCGTCGTGCTCGATGCCGAGGGGATTGTCGCAGCCCTGAAAGCCAGTATTGAGGGAGGTGCTGTGACCCAGTTCAAGGCAGAGCAGGTCTCCCAGTGGGAAGCGGGCGAGGATGTGGAATTTGATGGCGAGACCTACCAGGCAGGTTACGTGACCTACCGGGAGGAGAACTTTCTCGGCACCCACGACTACAAGGCCATCGGCCTCATCAGCAATGGAGCGGTGGTTAAGTGGATCAGTGACAAGACCAAGCTGGAAATACGCTAAGCTGCTTCAGCTGCCCCGGACCTGCCATCCCGTGCTCATCAGTGCGCTAAGCCAGCAGATGGCGTGATCCTTTGGCCTGGGCGAGAAACTCCCGCACCTCGGCAAGATCCCGCGTATTAAGCGCATCCTCGCGCCTGAGCCATCCCTTGCGGGCAATGCGCACCCCAAAGGCCAGGAATTGCAGCTGCTCGGTGGAGTGAGCATCCGGGTTGATGGAGGTCATCACCCCCTTGTCGCGGGCGCGGTGCCAGTGGCGCCAGTCCATATCCAGCCGGTAGGGGTTGCAGTTGAGTTCAATAATCGTTCCGGTGGCAGCGGCACAATCGATGATCTTGCCGATGTTGAGCTCGTAGCCATTGCGCTTGAGCAGAAGCCTTCCGGTGAGGTGGCCGATCATGGTCACGTGTGGGTTTTCCATGGCCCGTATGATTCGCTTTGTCTGCTCCTTCTCCGTAAGCTGGAAGGAGCCATGAATAGACGCCACGCAATAGTCGAGCTGCCCGAGTAAATCATCCCCATAGTCGAGGCTGCCGTCCTTGAGGATGTCCACCTCCGTACCGGCAAAGAGTTGGAATTGCTCCCCGTCGGTTTGCCAGCCGGCGTTGAGTGCGCGGATTGCCTCCACCTGGCATAGCAGGCGCTCCGGCTCCAGACCGCGGGCCTGGAACTGGGCCTTGGAGTGATCGGCAATGCCCAAATACTGCAGGCCCAGATCGCGTGCTGCATCAGCCATCTCCTCGAGCGTGTTCTTGCCGTCAGATTCGGTGGTGTGGTTGTGGAAGGTGCCGCGCAGGTTTTCGAGCTCGATGAGGCGCGGTATTTCACCCTTGTCCGCCGCCTCGATTTCACCCTGGTTCTCACGCAGCTCGGGCGGGATCTCGTCCAGGCCCAGGGCACGGTAGATGTCGCGCTCGTCCCTCACCGCCGGGGCGGGCGGGGTGGTCTTGTCCTTGGGGGTGAAACCATACTCGTTGAGTGACCAGCCGTGCTTGAGCGCGCGGGAGCGAAGAGCCACATTGTGCTCCTTGCTGCCGGTGAAATACATCAGC
>CAYXEC010000008.1:0-43167 GCA_964463855.1 uncultured Verrucomicrobiales bacterium
AACGGCCTTGCACCATAAACAGGATCATATCCCTGATTTGCTATGAATTCCCTGGCCTCAGGCGAGAGGGCCAGACCGATGCCTTGCTTGGAGAGTCTCTTACGAACACGCTCGAGCTGCAGCCCGACAATTTCAGTCAGCTCATCACGCTCAAGCCGATCAAAGATCACTGTTTCATCCACACGGTTGAGAAATTCAGGCCGGAAGTGCCCACGCAGGGCCTCCATCACCTTGGCTTCACGTTGCTCGGCGTTTTGTTCATCCATGATAAACTGGCTTCCTATGTTGGATGTCATGATCAAAACCGTGTTGCGGAAATCAACGGTCCGCCCCTGACCGTCTGTGATTCGTCCATCGTCCAAAACCTGGAGCAGCACATTGAAAATATCCGGGTGAGCTTTTTCAACCTCATCGAAAAGTACCACGGAGTACGGATTACGTCGGACGTGCTCACTGAGCTGACCACCCTCCTCATATCCCACATAACCAGGGGGCGCCCCAATGAGCCGCGCCACGCTGTGTTTTTCCATGTATTCTGACATGTCGATGCGCACCATGGCGTGCTCATCATCGAACAAAAATTCCGCCAGAGCCTTGGAAAGTTCTGTTTTACCCACGCCGGTGGGGCCCAGGAAAATGAAGGATCCAATGGGCCTGTTCTCGTCCTGTAACCCGGCACGTGCACGCCTCACAGCGTTGGAAACAGCCACGATTGCATCGCGCTGGCCGATGACCCGCTCACCAATACGTTCCTCCATCTTGACAAGCTTTTCACGCTCACCCTCCTGGAGTCTGCTTACAGGAATCCCTGTCCATGAGGAGATGACGCGTGCAATATCCTCCTCGGTGACTTCCTCTTTGAGAATACGGGAGTCACCTTGAAGCTTTGCCAACTTCTCCTGGGCATCCGCAAGATCTTTCTCAGCATCGGGAAGATTACCATAAGTAATCTCCGAGGCGCGGTTGAGATCACCCAGCCTCTGGGCTTGCTCTGCCTCATTTTTGAGCTCCTCGATCCGCTCCTGGGCATTTCGAACCACATCGATGACATCCTTCTCATTCCTCCACCTCGCCATCAAGGTTGCAGACTCCTCCTTCAAATCAGCCATCTCCTCGCTGACCTTATCAAGACGGGCGGCACTGGCGTCGTCGTTTTCCTTTGCCAGGGCCTGACGCTCCATCTCGAGCTGCATCACTTGACGCTCAATGCGGTCAATTTCAGTGGGCATTGAATCGAGCTCAATTTTGAGACGAGAGGCAGCTTCGTCAACGAGGTCAACAGCCTTGTCCGGCAGAAATCGATCCGTAATATAACGATCTGATAGATTCGCTGCAGCAACAATAGCGCCGTCCTTGATGGTTACACCGTGATGCACCTCGTAGCGCTCCTTCAAACCGCGCAAGATGGCAATCGTGCTCTCGACACTGGGCTCGTCACAGCGCACCGGCTGAAAGCGTCTCTCAAGCGCTGCGTCTTTCTCAATATATTTCCTGTATTCATCAAGGGTAGTGGCTCCTATGGCATGCAACTCACCACGCGCAAGCTGGGGCTTAAGCAGATTGGATGCATCCACCGCTCCCTCGCTTGCACCAGCTCCAACAATGGTGTGGAGCTCATCAATGAAGAGGATAATCCCTCCCTCTGATTCGGTCACCTCCTTGAGAAAAGCCTTGAGCCTGTCCTCAAACTCCCCCCTGTACTTGGCGCCGGCAATCATACCACCGAGATCCATGGCGATCAGACGCTTGTTTTTCATCGAATCAGGCACATCACCACTGACAATGCGGCGGGCAAGCCCTTCCACAATGGCGGTCTTTCCTGTTCCTGGCTCACCAATCAACACGGGGTTGTTCTTCGTACGTCTGGACAAAACCTGCATGATGCGGCGAATTTCCTCATCACGGCCAATGACAGGATCAATTTTGCCCGCGCGAGCCTTGGCGGTGAGATCCGTACCATATTTTTCCAGTGTCTGGTATTTCCCCTCAGGGTCCTGGTCCGTCACGTTCTGGCTACCCCGTATTTCCTTGAGCGCGGTATCCGCCTTAGACCTGTCCAAACCGGCAGCTTTGAGAAGCTTTCCTGCTGGAGAATCAGAATCCAGGTTGCCGAGCAAAAAATGCTCAACGCTCAGAAAATCATCACCCATGTCCTCGCGAATCTTGTCGGCCGCATCCAGACTGGAGCGCAAACCATAGCTCATTTGCGGCTGGGCGGCAGCACCCTGAATGCTGGGCTCACGCTGCAAGGCACTGATGGCATCAGCCTTCAGACGGGTCACGTCAACGCCGGCCTTTTCAAGGATTGGCACGACAATACCTCCATCCTGTTGCAATAGGGCAATCAAAACGTGCAGGCTTTTCAACTCTGCATGTGCTGAACGGGATGCCAGTTGCTGAGCAGCCTGGAGAGCCTCCTGAAACTTTGTAGTGATTTTATCGAGTCCCATGATGTAATTGGTTTTATCTGCAAATGATGGTGGTTAGAAGCCCTTTTAGTGCTCCCTCACTTATTGCTGAAGCGGCATCATAGCAATTTTTTGTTCACTTATTTGTGGAATATTCCCATCACTTTTTTGCGGGCGGGCCACAATGGTCGGTGATAGCCCTACACACAGATTGCGATCAGCTCATCACAATATGGATGCCTTGCGCAAAACTTCCCAAATTATCCCTTGCATGAGACCAGCTCTCCAGCATATCCACGACCATGTCAAAGGCCCTGCCACCCAGACCTCGCAGTGTGAGCCAAAAGAGGAGTAGTGTGACCATTGTGGCTTCTCAATACAATGACGAGTTCACTGATGCATTGGTTGAAAACACAGAGAAGGAACTCGGCGAGCTCAATCCCAATATCGCGTTCAAGACCATTCGCGTCCCGGGGGCTTTTGAAATTCCCGTTGTGGTCGAATCCGTGATGCAAAATCAAAAACCGGCCTGCGTCATCGCCTTGGGGCTCATTATTCGTGGTCAGACGGCCCACGGCGACATGGTGGCAGAGAGCGTTACCCAGTCTCTTCAGCAAATAGCCGTCTACCATGTCACACCTGTGATCCATGAGGTTATTCTCTGCGATGACAAGAAACAGGCATATGCCAGGTGCGTCGGCAGCAAGCTCAATCGCGGCAAGGAGGCAGCCAGGGCCGCCTCAGCCATCATCGACACGATGAATCAAGTCCAGCGCGGTATTACTCGTGTGTTTCCCAACCGTAAGTAAACCCCATGCTGAAGCGTCGCAATATACGGGAAGCTGCCATCCAGTTTCTCTACCTGGCTGACTTGGAAAACGGTCCAGGGGCAAATGCCATGGAAGAAGCTTTCTGGCAATTGATACAGGAAAGCAGCCTCAAAAAACTCAACCTGGCGAAAACAAAGGCGATCCTGCACGTCACCCAGGGGCGTGAAGCACGAGTGAGCAAAATGGAGCAGCTCGGATCCGATGCTCAAGTGCAACTCAAGGCTAACGCGGATACTTTGCCCATGGTTGGAGTTCTCAAGCATCTCCTCGACCAGGAGAAAAAGCTAAGTCGCGATATTGAGGCTCTCACCTTGGTTTTTCAGAACAAAAACACGGAATCTATTCCAGACGAGCTGATTGATGCTGTGATTGATTCCAACCAGGAACTCACTCAGGCGCGATTGGCATGGAGTGGCCAGCTATCCAGTCACCCTGATTGCACTGTGAACATGGAGCCACTCATCGCGACTGTTGCACATTTGGATCGAGCGTCCCAACGACTTGCCTCGATAGAGGATCCGGATTCCACCATCCATGCTTTTGCCCACCTGCGTAGCGGTAACTCGGAGCTGGAATCGTTCCGGCAGGATACCCAGGCACTGGTTGCCCTTATTCTCAAGCACAAGGAGGAAATCGACGAGATGCTGGCAAAGGTCATCGAAAACTACGCTCCACAACGAGTGGATCCCGTGGACCGGGCCATTTTGAGACTGGCGACTTTTGAATTGAAAATGTCTGATGATATTCCGCGCGCCGTGGCCATCAATGAGGCAATCGAGATAGCCAAAAAATATGGCACAAGTGATTCTGCACGCTTCATCAATGGCGTTCTGGATGCTCTCTAGCCGCCTTCCCTCCCCGGAGAATCAGTCTTGGCCTCACATTCTGAAAGTCCGGGCGCCAACTCGATGTATCTGGAAGATAAGCCAATAGATCCGCCAGCATCAGGTTCCGGCTTGCAGCAAGCATGACGAAGTGGTTTCATGCCTTTGAGAGTAGATTTTCGATCTAACCTGTCTTCACCATTTGCATCCATCTTAGATTAACCAATGAGTAAAACGATTGAAATCCACGGGGAAGACAACATCCCCAAAGAAGGCGCCCTGGTCATCCCCGGCCGTCTCGATTTCAACCAAATGCTACTACTTGAGGATATCTTTTCAGAGCGCAATATCACATGGCTCTGTGAAGAGAGCATTGTTTTGGATGACTCGGTGCGCAGCTATCTGGAACAGGATGGGGTGACTGCTGTCGCCTTTTGTGCGGATGATGCGGCCCCGGAAATCATTGGCCAAACATTGAAACAGCATCTCGAAAGCGGAGGTCTGATTGTGTATCTCTGTGGTCTGGTCAGCTCGCGTGAAGGTGAATGCCGCCATATCCTTCCAAAAAACCTCAAACAATTATGTGCTCTCGGCCTTCCTGTTTTGCCACTCGCCGTTGGCAAACCGGCCGAGCTGGCATATCTGCCTGAGAATACCAAACGGCTGCCCGATTCTGTTTTTGCGTTTGCCCCGCTGATACCCGCAGAGGCTGTCACGGTGGCCGCATGGCAGGAAGCAGTGCATGCTGCTGACGAGGTGATATTCTCTGCCAGGACGTTTCTCAATGACTCTCTGCCTGTCGCCATTCTCAATGGCATCAAAAAACATGGCTCCACGACAATGCTCTACGATGGCACGGACGATTCGGCCACCAGTTTTGAAAAACTCCTCGCAGCAGCCATCGCATTGGCTGGAGTCATCAAAAAACAGACAAAAAAAAGGCGTGTCGGCATTCTTCTGCCACCTGGAAAAGGCGGCATGGTAGCCAACCTGGCTGTAGTTTTCGCCGGCAAAATACCCGTCAATATCAACTTCACCTCCAGCCAAAGCGCCATTCAATCGACCATCCGCCAGTCTGGCGTGGACAAGTTTATCACCGCTGATCCTTTTGTGCGCAAGGCCTCCTCGTTTCCATGGCCCCCCAACCGTGACCTTATATTCATTGAGCGTGCATTGCCGGTAGTCAAAAAGCAAATCATACGATGGCTTATCCTGCTGAAAACATTACCCACGTGGATGATCATCAAACTTCTCGGCCTTGCGGATCTCGAGGGTGATGATGAGGCCGTCCTGCTTTTCACCTCGGGATCATCCGGCGAGCCCAAGGGTGTGCCTCTCACCCACCGCAACGTACTTGCCAATGTGTGCCAGTTTGGCTGTAGAATCCAACTGCGGCATCAGGCCAAAATTCTCGGCTGCCTTCCGCTGTTTCACTCTTTTGGCAGTACCGTGACACTATGGTACCCCTGTATCGAAGGTGTCAACCTCATCACCTACCCGAGCCCGCTTGAAACCAAGCGCCTGGCTGAGCTCATCAGCATGCACAGCGCTAACTTGCTGCTTTCCACTCCAACATTTTTACGCGGCTACATGAGTCGCGTGAAACCAGAGCAGCTTCAATCACTGGATTATGTGATCACAGGTGCTGAAAAGTTACCTCAATCGCTTGCCGAATCATTCCAACAGAAATTCGGCATTCTTCCCATGGAGGGATATGGCTTAACAGAGACCTCTCCTGCCACTAATGTTAACCTGCCAGACCCTGACAGGGTGGGAAAAGCCCCTGTCATTGCCACGAACCGTGCTGGCTCCGTTGGCAAGTTTCTTCCCGGTATCGCCGTCAGAATGACCGATCCAACCACTGGCAAGCCCTGCCCCATCGACACCCAGGGCACCATATGGCTTCGGGGAGCGAATATTTTCCCCGGTTATCTCGACAACCGTGAAAAAACGGATGCTGTGATCACCGATGGCTGGTTTAACACGGGTGACATTGGCCGGGTGGATGAAGATGGCTTCCTTTTCATCGAGGGACGCTTGTCACGCTTTTCAAAAATAGGCGGGGAAATGGTCCCTCATGAAACCATCGAAGCGGCAATTATCAAGCTGCTTGGACTGGACCATGAAGAGGAACGAAAAATTGCCGTGGTGGGCATTCCGGATGCCCAGAAAGGCGAGGCCATCGCACTGCTGAGCACCGTATGTGGCGAAACCCACCAGCAAGAGTGCATCGATCTTCGCTACAAACTCATGGATACAGGCTTGCCCAGCCTCTGGTGCCCTAAAATATTCATTCCGACAGAGCAAATCCCCATGCTGGCCTCCGGCAAACTCGACATCAAGGGCTGTCAGCAACTTGCAGAGAGGGAAATATGAAAATCCTGTTTTTCATCTTGCTCTCAGCAATCTGGACCAGTGCCCAGATGCCTGTTGACTGCAGGCAAGCCATTGTTGGTGTTGCCAAAGACTGGGACTCATCACACGCTTCGCTCACCGTCTTCGAAAAAAAAGGAAAGTCATGGGAGAAGTCCCTGGCCACATGGCAGACCCGGCTTGGTAAAAACGGGCTGGCGTGGGGGCGCGGGCTCCACCCCATCATCAAGTCTTCGGCTCCCTGCAAGATTGAGGGAGACCAACGCGCCCCTGCAGGCATCTTTAAAATTGGCGGTGCATACGGCTACGCCAGCAATATTGCCCGTCTCGAAAAACTTCCATACCGCCAAATCACTCAGAGAGATCTCTGGGTCGAGGATCCATTATCACTCCATTACAATAGGCACCTGATTATCGATAATGACCCGCGCACAGGCTGGCAACAAAAGGCCCAGATGCGCCAAAACGACCACGCTCACTCGCTCAAGCTCTACATTGGGCACAACGATGCCATGCTGGGTGGCAAGCCCGAGCCCGGAAAGGGATCCGCCATCTTTTTTCACATCTGGCGCGACGAGGGCAAAAAGCCTACCGCCGGCTGTACCACCATGCCTGAAGACACACTCAAAAAACTGATCGCTCGCATTGACCCGGACAAGAGCCCCGTCTACGTACTGTTGCCGGAATCAGAGTATCAACAGCTCAGGAAGAGCTGGAGGCTGCCATAATCCGGGAGACGGATCCATCCCTGCCACCATCGCCCACTTATTGTTCAATGTTATCTTTCTCAACCTGTTGGAACAATTCACGCCATGCAGAGGGCGATGGAATAATCGATGAGATCCTCGAGCTCGGCTTTGAGGATATTGAACTGAGCCATGGCATGACGATTAGCAAGCTGCCTGGCCTTCAGAAGGCCTACAAAGAGCAAAAATTTCGCTGTTCAGGTGTTCACAACTATTTCCCCTCCCCGGTTGAGGTCATGATTGATGCACCGGATGCTTATGAGTTCAGCTCACACCGGCCTCATGATCGCGCTCGCGCCATGGATATGACGCTGCGAACTTTGGAGTTGGCTGCTGAATTCGGTGCCAAGTATGTGGTCATGCACATGGGGTCAGTCCCCATGCGTAGCAAAAGGTGGACAAAGCGGCTTACTGGGATGCTCAAGGATGGCCGTCAACTCGATCCATGCTTTGCCAGGCACAAATTGAACTTTGTCCGCAAGCGCGAAAAATTGTCCCCACTCTATTACCAGCGAGCTATCGAGGCACTGGAGCAACTCTCCGAGAAAGCCGCTGAGCTCGCAATACCGCTGGCTGTTGAATCACGCAGCAGATATGAGGATGTTCCCGATGAGGCGGAAATGATCCGCCTGCAGGAGCATTTCAAAGACAACCCCTGGGTGGGTTATTGGCATGATTTTGGACACGTCCAGCTCAAACACAACCTCGGGTTTCTCAACCATGACCAGTGGCTCAGAAAAATGAAACCCTACCTTATTGGCTGCCATGTCCACGACGTCTATTGGCCGGATCGCGACCACCGGGTACCCCTCACCGGTGAGCTCGATTTCAAGAAACTGCTCAAGCACGTGGACCCGCAAAAGCCCCTGGTATGGGAACTCTCCCCCAGCCGTGAAGCCAGGCAGATCAAAGAAGCACTTGAGGTATGGAAGGGCACATTTCCGGAAACCCTGGGCTCTTAGATTCCAAAGACCGCCCTGACGGCCTCGCGTTTCAGTCTAAGCTCACGCCATTCATTAACCAGTCTTGACGCTTCAATGACCCCGCACCCAGACGGGACGGCAAGCTGATCGCCTTCCCAGTGAATGCCACGAATAGCCACTACCGAGGTAAAGACACCATCTCGCAAGAAACCAAAGGGAGCGCCGAAACATGGTGGGCAATTCAGGCGCTCACGCCAGTTGGCGAGCAACTCAAGGGTTTCCCGGGTTCGAGGCAATGGGCCGAGCGCGGGAGTGGGATGCAGTCGCCTGATAAGCTCATCCATACCCCTGTCGGCAAACAACTGCACATCAATGGGCGTGTGATAATGCACGATCTGTCCCAAGTCCATGATCGTCCTTTCACCGCGCTCAACATTACCGATATCTGAAAGCTTGGCCACCATCGTCTGCGCGACAAATTCATGCTCCTTGATCTCCTTGCCATCGACTGCAAACACCACTCGCTCATCCGCTTTTGCCGTACCAGCCAGGGCCATGGTCTTGAGAGATCGACCGTCCAACTTAAAGAGCAGCTCCGGAGTCGCTCCACAGAAGCCACGCTGTCCCTGACTCCACCCATAGCTGTAGAAGGGCTCACCAAGAGGCCTCATTCTAGCAGCCAGACCATCCCCATGCCCACTGACTATCTTCCCCCTCTCCGTGGCTACAGGCACTGACTTCTCAATGACCCCTTTATTGATCATCTCATTAATTTCGGCAAAAACACCCGCGAAGCAGTCAGCATCAAGCTCATCCCATTGAATCCCAATGTCCTCCTTGCAGAGGCCAATGTCCTCCAGGCTGGAAACCTCTAAAACCTCAGCGGGAACCTTCCACGGTTGCCTCAATGACAATGCAAAATCATTGATATAAAAAGCAGTGGCTTTAGCCGGCGCCGTATCAAACTCCTCAAAAGGACCCAGCCCGACTACGTAGCCAGCATCACCGGCTTTGATGAACGCCATACCCTCATTGTCTCCCGGAATTCGCACGCTGCTAATGAACAGCGGGAACCGAGCAACTCCAAGATTATTTTCCCTCAGTGTAAATTTGGTATTTGGTATTTGGGTTTTGTGAATTAGAAATGATTCATGGGGCTCATCCCAGAAGAGACGATAGAACAGGTACTTGCCGCCACAGACATTGTGGATGTGGTAGGTTCCTATCTGCCCTTGAAGCGGGCGGGGTCCAACTTCAAAGCAAATTGCCCTTTTCATAACGAAAAAACGCCATCTTTCATGGTGAATCCTGCCCGGCAGTCATACCATTGTTTTGGGTGTGGCGAGGGAGGCAATGCCATTGGCTTTGTCATGGCATACGAAAATCTGCCTTTTCCCGACGCGATCAAGAAGCTCGCCAACCGGGCAGGCGTGATTGTGCAGGAGGACGCCTATGATCCGGAGGCCGACAAACGCAGAAGGCGCAAGTCGCGTTTGCTTGAACTTCACAATCAGGCCGCGCGCTTCATGCACACCCTCATGATGGAATCACCCGATGCCCAGCACGCTCGCCAATACCTCAAGTCACGCGGTTATGGCAAGGGCATGGCGGAAAGATGGGTCGTGGGTTGGATGCCCGAAAACCCCAAGGTCTTTCTCAATTGGGCTCGCGAGCAAGGTTTTACCGGTCGCGAATTGTGTGATAGCGGGCTCTCTGCGCTCAAAGATGAAGGTAACCCGCGGGCAGGCATCTATGTGCGTTTCCGCGACCGGTTGATGTTCCCCATTCACAATGACTACGGTGACATTATCGCTTTCAGTGGAAGGCAACTCCGTGATGATCCGAACACTGGCAAGTATATCAACTCACCTGAGACTCAGCTGTTTAAAAAATCAAAGGTGTTTTTCGCTCTCGACAAGGCGAGACGCCATATGACCAAAGATAAATACGCCCTGCTGTGTGAGGGGCAGATCGATGTCATCGCCTGCCATGAAAGCGGCATTGGAAGTGCCATTGCCACGCTTGGCACGGCATGCACTCCCGAACACGCACGCCTCCTGAAGCGCTATACAACTGATGTGGTCATCTGTTTTGATGCTGATGCCGCTGGAGTCAAGGCAGCCGACAAAGCATTTTCCATTCTGGCTCCTGAGGGCATGCACATCCGCATGGTCATCATGCCGAGAGGAGATGATCCCGACTCGCTAATCAAACGCGAGGGAGCAGAGGCCTTCAAAACTCTTGTCGAGAATGCGCAGGAATACTTTACCGTCAAACTCGAACATGAGACTTCCACCCGGGATCTGTCATCCATACGTGAGCGCGCTGCTCTTGCCAAGGAGCTCTCTGAGCTCATTGCCAGCGTGGGAGACAAACTCACCAAGGATGCGCTCATCAATCAAGTGGCCACCAGACTTGGAATTGGTGCCGAGGAAATGCGAAGCAGCGTGGTCGATGCCGAGAAACAGCAAGCCCGCACCAGATTTCAGGAAAAAAGGCAATCATCTCCCATGGAAATGGCTGGCTTGAGCCTTACTAAAAAAGTCGAGGCCACACCGATGAATGGATCCATTGCCTATCTTTGTCATCTCGCATTGACATCTGGGGATGCCCAGGACTGGCTTGGTGAGCAGCTCGAAACCATCGCCGAACCCCTGGCATCTCTCTCAGGAGGCTCTATCCTGCGTGACATCCTTGCCAAGCTGCCTGACCCCAATAACGCTGCATCGATTCAAGCCTACATCACCTCCCTCAAACCAGACGACCAGCAAGCACTGCGCAACACAATGGCCCGAGATACCCCTGAGAGCCCGGTCAGGGCAGCTGAGGAGACAACCGCCATGCTGGTAAGTACTCATTTCCAGAACAAAGAAGCTGCCCTGCGCGCCAAGCTACGCCAGCCAGATCTGGGGCCGGAGCAAATGGTTGCCCTGATGAATGAAGCCAAGGAGCTTCAAGAAATCCTCAAAAACCTTCAACAAAGGTTTATTCGTTAGAAGTCAACAGCTTGCCAACTAGTTGGTCACCGGCTTTGCAAGGACTACCGCATCACCCGGCTGCACAACCATGCCCGCTGTCATGCTGGGATAGTCGATGTCGGCAATGATCCGGTTTCCCTCGATAGCATTCACACTGAGCTTTCCAATCAAAGCCGCTCCGCGTTTAACGATCAATTTGGAAGTGTTATCCAAAGGCATTTCCTCGGGCACACTGATGACAGCAAATCCCCAGTTGTGATCGGTCGCAGTGATGCGACCTTCTGCCCTGTTACCAGCTATGCGCAGTTTGCGTTTTTGAATCCGGTCGTTGAGATCTGCGATTTTATCCTCATCGCTCTTCACGCGTGCAGCAGCCGCTTCCGCGAGCTCCTGTTTTTCTTCCAGCTCACGATTGGCCTTTTTGACATCATCTTCAAGCTGTTTGACAAGTTCTGGGATCTGGGCCAATTCAATGTCCCCCGCCAACTCCTCGAATGCCGCCTTGATATTGGTAATAATCTCCTCGGTCTGGGCGAGCTGCTTGTCTTGTTCTGCGATTTTACTCGTCCACGTAGAAGCCTGGCGCTTGGAGAGATTGACCTTGGAAATGGTGGTCTCAAGCTCCGCATCGGCCTCTGCCAGTGATGTTTTCACCTCATCGCGCTCTGCCTCCATGATCTTGGCATCTTTCTTGGTTTGCACAATAAAGGCGCTACGCGTTTTGTTTTGCTTGTCGAGCTCGATGCGATCATTCTGCAAGGTGGAAAACTTGTTCATGGTACTGTAGGAGAACCAGGCACCTGCGATAATGACGAGGATGGAGAAAATGTAGGCGAAGACGTTCATTGTCTGTTGATTACGGTAAGGGAGAATAGGCTGCGGAGCTTGAGATGAGATGGTCAGTGCATGAGATGGCTGGCGTCTGGATATCGCAAAAATCAACGGTATAAATAACCCAGAGCATTGGATGACTGCTCTGCCTGGCTTTCGGCCACGACGATATCACCCTCTTTGAGCATGACACCAGATGCCATGGAATCCATTATGATATCTGCTGCGGAACGCCCAGCCTCCACCGCGGTGACCCTTAGCTTGGCGATCACTTCGCCATCCCTGAGAACATCCAGTGTGGAACCGGGAACCACTCCCTCATTGTCTCCGCCCGCCAAAATGACAAAACCCCAACCTCCATAGATGGCACTGATACTCGTTTTGAGACTGGCCATGGAAACACCACTGGTCTGGCCATCGATCATCTGCTCTAGAGCCGCGATTTTCTCTTTTCCGTCTTGCTCACTTTGGGATAGCCCCTCGAGACGCTCGTCCTCTGTTGCGATTCCCTCCTGTGATTCCACCAGCTGGTTTTTCAGACGCTTGAGTTTGGGGATGAGCTCGTCCGCATTGGGCAATCCAGCAAGCGTTTCCTGTGACCGGGCAACCTGCTCCTCCTTGGCACTGTGGGCTTCTTGCAGCTCCTTGACCTCCTTCTCAATATCGTCGTGCAATTTGATAGCCGTATTGAGCTTCTTGCCGGTATCGACGAGTTTGTTCGCGTAATCCTCCATGGCCTCCTCGGCCTCTTTCAATCTCTTCTGCTGAGCCTCAAGCTCCTGGGTCGTGCTCACCTTCTCGGCTTGCTCGGTGTGCAGGTTCTGAATTTCCTTCTTATACGCCTGTTGGTTCTTCATAGCTACAAAGGCAGCTACAGCCAACACAACAGCGGCTATGATTCCAAATATCTTGGGCATGGTGGGTGAAAAAGCGTTACGGATTTCTTAAATGAAACCCTAAACCTCAAACATTTTAGAGATTTTATTAGTATACTTCAATCCAAATCTTACTTATTTTTACTTTGTCGTTCCTTGTATTTAAAACAAGCTCTTCCCATTCGTCCTCGCAACCCTGCTTCCTTCTCAGTTCATGCAGACTCTCTGGCGCATCTTCTCCTACCTCGGCAAATACCCCAAACTTGCGGCAGCCCAGCTTGTATGCGCCGTCCTGATGACGCTGATGTTGCTGGTATTTCCCATGATGACAGGTCGCGTGAAACGGGAAGTCATCGACGAAGGCCAGATTGAAAAACTCCTGCTATTCACCATCATTGTCATAGCTGCGTTCTTTTTGCGCGATTTCTTCAATTGCCTGCGCATTCTCATCAACAACACCTTTGAGCAAAAGGCTATCTATGATCTCCGCTCGTCTCTCTACGACAAACTGCAGAGACTCCGTTTGCGCTGGTTTGATAATCGGCGCACGGGCGATATTATGACCCGTGTCGCTGAAGATGTCCCGCAAATGGAGAGGGTTCTTATTGATGGTATCGAGCAGGGCCTCATCGCGCTGCTTCAAGTTGTTATTGTCACCGTCTTTCTTTTCACCCGTTCACCCGTTCTCGCATGCTGCGCACTGGCCCCACTACCCCTGCTCATCCTTGGTGCCTGGCTTTACACGCGCCATGCCGGCAAACGCTATCGTATTGTCAGAAAAGCGACCGGCGAGATGAATGCCATGCTGCACGACAACATCGCCGGCATCAGACAAATCAAGTCCTATGCCGCCGAGGATGATGAATTCGCCAGCTTCAACCGGTCCTCGGCCCATGTGCGCGATGCCAATCTCACAGTCATGAAGGCATGGGCCATCTACTCGCCTTCCATGAGCTTCTTGAACTCGATGGGCTACACCCTCGTACTTGCCGTGGGTGCATGGCAGATCCACCAACACGGGCTGGACAACTCTGTTTTACTCGAGTTTTTCACCATTATCTGGGCGCTCTACGAACCCCTGGGCAGGTTACACCAACTCAACCAGATGGCCCAATCTTCCAAAGCTGCTGCTGAACGCGTGTTTAAAATTCTTGATGAAGATAACGAAGTCCATGCCACCGAGGGCATTGAACTCTCTCAACCTATTAGGGGAGACGTCGTGTTTGAGCATTTGACATTCTCCTATGGCGACCAGCCTACTCTTCAAGACATCTCCCTGACAGCCAAGCCAGGCCAGACCATTGCCCTTGTCGGCCCAACCGGGGCGGGAAAATCGACCCTGGTTAACCTTCTTTGCCGTTTCTATGAATACGATGCGGGATCGATTACCATCGATGGCGTTGAGCTCAATACCATCTCTAAAAAATCCCTGCGCTCTGCCATCGGTTATGTCACTCAGGACGCTTTCCTCTTTAACGGCCCGGTCAGAGACAATCTGCTCCTTGGAAAACGCAATGCCACGGACGAAGAAATGTGGGCGGCTCTGGCTGCAGCAAACGCAGATCAATTTGTCAGTGAGTTACCAGATGCTCTGGACACGGTAGTTGGTGAACGAGGGGTCAAACTCTCAGGAGGGGAACGGCAGAGACTCTCCATCGCCCGCGCGCTGCTCAAGAATCCACCCATTTTGCTGCTCGATGAAGCTACTGCATCGGTCGATAGTGAAACTGAGCGTCTCATCCAGCAAGCCTTGGACCACCTCATGCAGAACCGCACTGCATTCGTCATCGCCCACCGTCTATCTACCATTCAGAACGCAGATATGATCCATGTTCTTGACCGCGGTCGCGTTGTTGAAAGCGGCTCCCATGAGAAGCTATTGGAAAGGAATGGTAAATACGCCGAACTTTCCCGGCAATCATTCCTCCAGTAAGCCTGCCTCGAATGAGTTGATTCTGGAACCAGCGGAGCCGAAGCTTACTCTGACTGCCAGTCCACCTCCTTGCCCTCAGCCCAGAGGTCCTCCAAGCCATAGAGTTCACGCAGGTCATTGTGCATGATGTGCACCATCACATCAATGTAATCGAGCACGACCCAGCGCGAGTCCACATTCCCCTCAGCATTGACTGCACTCACCTGGTATTTCTCAATAATGTCCTTTTCGACATCACGCATCACCGCCTTGAGGTGTGGCAATGAAGTTCCCGAACACACCACCATGTAATCTGTCAAGGAAGACACCCCATGCAGATCAATGACACGAATGTCTTCTGCCTGGATGTGATCTGCTGCTCGCGCGCATGCTACGGCAAGCTCTTTTCCTTCAATAGCCATGGAATGGTTCGGTTCATAGGGATAAAAAAACCGCCTTCTCGGGCGGCTAATCACCGGTCATCGGTTGATGGAACCGAAGCCACACAATGAAAACAAAATGGAGCATAGCGGATTCGAACCGCTGACCCCTTGCATGCCATGCAAGTGCTCTACCAACTGAGCTAATGCCCCTTGTTTTCAATTTATACCAGCCAAACCGCCAAAGCGATTGGAACAGGCAGTGCGGAGGGGAGTTATCCCACTCAAGCGCGTGTGGCAAGATGTTTTTTCCCGGCGGCGGCAAAAAGCCCCTGCCTATTGGGCCGCCTTCACCAACCACTTGCGCAGCTCCTGCGCAGCACCCAGGGTGCGCTCTATGCGTTGGCCCCTGTTGTCAGCCCATGCCCTGGGTGAGAACACCGCATGGGTCAACCAAACGGAGGGAATGGTGCCTTGCTCCACTTCAATGACCTCATTGATGCCTTGAAGCGAGTTCCACCAGTCCAGATCACGAGCTCCGCTGGCTGAAACTTGCCATGCCGAATCGGCCGTGGAGGGCATTTCACGCATGGTCTGCAACCCGATAATTGCAGAACAAGTCTCACCCGGCTTGAGACACCGAGCAAACAACCACTGGTTTTTTTTGGCAACCGTGTCCTCCATGGGGATGAAAACGAAGCGAAGCGTGCGGGCGGGCTTTTCCCTAGCCATCGATGATGCCAGCAAGATCATGGTGGACACCGTGTTAGCATCAGCATCCTGCCCGGCGCCGGCAAATGAAACTGCGGCAAAAACCACCTGTTCCGGATTTTTCTTTCCGGGAATTTCCACCGAGAGGCTTCTCCACAACAGCCCATGAGCAGCCAGCCCCTCTGATCTGGTAACGGAGTAACCCACATTCTGGGGACCAAGCCGCCCCTCGATCATGGAGGCTGCGCTGCGCAATCCCGACCTGCCTGCTTCGGTGTCCATGTCACGCACACCGATACGACTGGTAAATTTATCCACCATATCCTCCAAGTCGTCGGCTCGAAATCCATGTGCAACAATCACGGAGTGATTTTTCTCCTCTTCCCGCTCCAGGTAAAAATACATGAACATGAAGATGACCGTTCCAATGACAACACCCACCGGCAAAATCATCAGCAATATCTTGTAGGTCCGGGGAGGGTTCTCTTGAGCTTGTTTAACAGTGGTATCAGGCATGGGATCAGGCAAAAAGGGACAGGCAAAAAGGGACAGGCAACTGTTATCAAATCAGTCAAGTAGTGCCAGAACTTCAGACGCTGCTCTTTGATGAGCCCCCGGCTCACCCAGCATGGCAGCCGTGGCCAGCAATTTTTTCTGCAAAGCCTCTCTCTGGGAAATGTTTTTCATGAGCTGGGTCAAGCAAGGTTCAATGTTCCCAGGTTCGGCATCGCTTTGGATCAATTCCTCGACCACCTCCTCTCCAGCTAGAATGTTCACCAAACCAATATGGTCTAATTTCACCAGAAGCTTGCCTATTACCCAGGTAGGCCAGGATATTTTGTAGACAAGGCAATACGGCAACCCCAGTGCTGCAGCCTCAAGCGTGGCTGTACCACTTGCAACAACCCCACAGGTGGCACGCTGCATCAGTGAGTAGCTCGAGCCGGTTTTGATGGTGATAAGTTCATCCGGAAGCTTGGCATCGGATAAGATGGCTTGCATGTGCTGCTCAAGTACCCTGGATGCAGCTGCAGCCTCAAATTTCCACTCGGGATATTGGGAGTGCATGCGCCGGGCAGTCTCCACCATGGCAGGAAAAAGCCTTGAGACTTCGCGTTCACGGCTTCCGGGAAAGAGGCCAATGAGATCCATCTCCCTGGATACATCTTCTCGCTTTTCTTCCAACTCATCCACCAGTGGATGGCCGGTAAAAACGGTAGCCAGGCCTGCGGACTCGAAAATCTCTTTTTCAAAGGGGAAAATACAAAGCATCAGATCCAAAGTTCTCGCCATTCTTGGTATCCTGCCCTTGTTCCATGCCCAGACCTGGGGACTGATGTAGTAGACAATCTTCGTAGCGGGAAGATGCTTTTTGACGGCATTGGCAAGACGCAGATTGAAGCCCGGGTAGTCGATCAGAATCATTAAATCGGGTTGCAACCCCTTGATCTCCTCCACCATGGCATCGAAGCGCTTTTTAAACCATTGATAGCGTTTCAGAACCTCCCATATGCCCATCACGGCAGCATCCTCTACCCAGTTTTCTACATGATTGTCAGCAGCTGCAGACATCCCCGGCCCTCCGGCACCATGAAAACAGATCTGGGGGTTCGCAGCAATGAGCGCCTTCATCAGGAAGGCTCCGTGGGTATCCCCGCTGACCTCACCTGCCACGATGTAGATGCTTCTCTGATTTGCTTCGCTCACCAACACATGGATAGCTGGGTAATAAAAAACTGCAAACTTCAATCTTTGTTCTTCCTTCTTGATTGTTCCAAGGGGATTTCCGATGGTGACCTTGCATGCGTATAGATATCATCACGCTTTTCCCGGAAGTCGCGCTCAGTCCACTCAGCGACAGCATTATCAAAAGAGCGCGCGATCAGGGGCTCGTCGACATTCAAGCGCACCAATTGCGCAAATGGGCCACCGGAAAACACCGCAAGACAGACGATTACCTGTGTGGAGGCGGCCAGGGTATGCTGCTGATGCCTGGACCTGTTTTTGCAGCAGTCGAAGAGCTCCGGCAGGACGGCACGAGGGTCGTTCTGATGACCCCCCAAGGCACCCGGTTCAATCAATCCGAGGCTCAACGCCTCTCCACTTCTGAACACCTGATCCTTTTGTGCGGTCATTACGAGGGTGTCGATCAGCGTATCATCGATGCACTCGTGGATGAGGAAATTTCCATTGGCGACTATATTCTCACCAACGGGGCAGTGGCCGCAGCAGTAGTAACCGATGCGATCGTTCGCCTTCTGCCTGGGGCTCTCGGGGACGCCAGGTCCTCAGCGGAGGAATCGTTCTCCGACCCCCGCCTGCTGGAGGCTCCGGCATATACCAAACCCAATGATTTCCGCGGCATGAAAGTACCGGATGTTTTGTTGAGTGGCGACCATGGAAGAATAGCGGAGTGGAAAAAGCAAAAGGCCATGGAACGAACCAAGGCCAACAGACCCGACTTGCTGGACCATTAATCCTTTGCCAACATTTTATCGATCTGAACCACAAGCTTGTGGGCACAGCGGCCTCGCTGGTACTTGTTCCACATCACCTGACGCAATTTCTCCAGGAGCTCCCTTGGAATGGGATCATGATGCACCCAGTCATCCCCCCCCTTGAGCTGGGAAGACAATTTCCACTCAGAAGCATGATGGGTGGCACGATAGATTTTTGTCCCCTCCTCACCTTCCTCTCTCCACTGGTGTTTCTGCATGAGCTTATGCTAGCACTCTATTCAGTGTGATGAGAATGCGAAACTTCCATCATTCATGGCATTGACGTGAGGATTTATTTTACAGACAATCCGAACCGTGCAGCGACTCATCCAGAGTGACCTCACCAAAGTCATCCTCTTTTTCATCCTTACCATTGTTGCCGCGGCCGCAATTTCTCCATGGCTCTACAATGCAGGGATGCTCCTCGCTGAGGTCGGCAATTCGCGCTCACTCAACCCCCTGCTCGACTGGCTGGCTGGCCGCTGCCAGGGTGTCACATTCAACTCTTTCTATTTATGCTCAATGCTCGCTTGCGGGCTGATATTGGCGGGCCCCTTCGTGATGTGGTGCCAACTAAGGCACCCTGGCTCAGGCCCGATATACCAACCTTGGCGCATGCAGCTGCCACGCTCGAGTATCACCGGCAATGACGGGCAGCCACTTTGCCGCAACCGCCTTGCCGAGCTGGATCTCGGTGTTGGTTTTTTGATTACAGGCGGGCTGATGGCTATCTCTTTTCTCTTCTTAAGGAAGATCGGCTGGTTCTCCTTGGATCCCGAGGCTGATTACGGCATGGCCATTGGTTATGCGATGGTAACGGCCATCGTTACAGCCATCATCAGCGAGTCGCTTTTTCGTGGTGTGATCATGGGTATATGCTTGCGTGCCATGGGACCTGCAGCGGCCATCGTATACAGCTCTCTGCTCTATGCCGCCGTTCTCTCCATGGTACCGCCACCGGATCTCATCTTAACGAACCCTGAGATGGCGGATGCCGGCTTCAGGATGCTCAAGGCAACGCTGCAGCAGTTGCTCACAACTCAAAAATTAACCTTCGGCTTTGTCACCCTGTTCAGTTTTGCTCTGGTCATGGCCTATGCCCGCTATCGAACTGCCTCCCTGTGGCTGCCCATAGGGCTCCATTTCGGCATGATTTTTTCACAACATTTTCTTGAACAGACCACTGCAACCAACACGCAGCTGCCCTCCATCTCAAAACTCCTCATTGGCGCCGATGCTCTCTCTGGACTGTTACCTCTGTGCATCCTCATCGTAACGACCTTTCTTGTGCATGTTTTCATTCAAATTTCACGATCCAAACCTGAAATAGACTCACGGTGATGGTGAAAAGTATTCAATCACACGCTCTCAGCGCTTTCACCCGTGCCTCCATACCGGGCTTTGTGAGTAGAATTCTCGATTACATTTACCCTGCGCAATGTCATCTATGCCAGCAACCCCTCACCCACGGCAGGCACCTTTGCAGCTCCTGTCGCGAGTCACTCCATTACACAGAGCCTCCTTTTTGCCAGCTTTGCGGGGAGTGTTACGACGGTGATATCAGGTCGGATTTTGCCTGCCCCAACTGTCACAACCTCAAACTCGACTTTGAATTTGCACGCGCACCACTTCACGCCAGCGGTCATGGCAGAACCTTGTTGCATGACTACAAGTACCGCCGCCAGATTCACCTGACAGGAGAGCTTGGGGATCTTTTGAACAAGGGCCTCTCTGACCCCCGCTTTGCCGCATATCTCGATGACGGCATCCTCGTCCCGGTTCCGCTGCATTGGACCAGACAGAGAAAGAGAAGATTCAACCAGGCGGAGGAATTGACCCTGCAGCTGCAAAAAAAAACCGGCATGCCCTGCCACGACATGTTGAAACGCACTCGCAAAACCGCTACCCAAACCCAGTTCAGCCGCTCCAAAAGACTAGAAAACCTCACTGGTGCTTTTGCACTCAAGGCAAGATACCAACCAATGCTGCAGGGAAGACGCATCATTCTCGTGGATGATATTTTCACAACGGGATCAACAGCCCATGCATGTGCCAATGTCTTGCTCAAAAACGGAGCAGCGCAAGTGGCTGTTCTCACGCTGCTGAGAGGCTAAACACTCAAGACACGGACCTCATTGCGCTAACCGGATCCGCTGACTCCGCAGCTGGAATGCATTCCCTCAGTCGGGACTGTCATCCCACTTCTCCCTCTTAAGGGCATCCTGTGCTGCCCTGGACTCGGCATCTTTTTTGCTCTTGCCCATGCCTTTACCCAGAACAATGCCCTTCCAATCAACGGATATTTTGAATCTTCGGTCGTGCTGGGGCCCTGTTTCCTCGAGCACACGATAGCATGGACTCTCGGGAGCAAGTGCCTGCAGCTTTTCCTGCAGCTGACCCTTGGGGTTGCGCTCCTCAGGTGATTGGGCGACCTGATCGATCCAGACTTCAGATACTCTTTCAACAACATCTCTGGCTGCCTCAAGACCACCATCAAGATAGATAGCTCCGGCAACTGCCTCAAAAGCATCCGCCAATATGGACGCCCTGTTTCGCCCACCGGAAGCCTCCTCACCTTTGCCCATGATAATCGCGTCACCCAGACCAATGCTGTTGGAAAATTTGCACAGGGCACTACGAGAGACGAGGCGTGAGCGCAGCTTGGTAAGCTGACCCTCGGGAAACCCGGGAAACATCTTGTAAAGCCTCTCGGTGAGAATGAGCTGAATAACCGCATCCCCGAGAAATTCCATTCTCTGGTTGTGCGGACAGGGTGCCTGGCTTTCGACCGTTTTACTAGGGTGCGTCAAAGCCTCCGTCAAAAGAGACGGGTCGCTGAATTTGTAACCAATGACTTCCTCAAACCCGGACATGCAATGAAACTTCAAATGTTTTTAGCTAAGAAACAAGCAGAGGCAATACATTAACAAAAGCATCGGCAAGTGAAAGGGTGAAAACACACACCTCGGCTGACTACAGCCAGCTTGACACAAACAGAGGAATGGGGTGACTGACGGGATTCGAACCCGCGACAACCGGAATCACAATCCGGGGCTCTACCCCTGAGCTACAGTCACCATTACTCTTGATGCGAATAAAGTCGCGGCGCGGGAATAAGCCAATCCCCCGGGCATTGCAAAGCCAAAAATAGACGATCTGGGAAAAAACACCGCCCCGGTTCACACAACCGGTCATTTCCTCACTGGACGCAAGCCGTCTAAAGGCGTTTTCAAGGGCTGCTATCCTTGCCAGCCAGAGATAAAACAGAAAACATCATTCTAGTCGTCATCCTGTCAGTGCAGTCAAGCGCGGCTCTGCATACGGAGGCCACATAAACCCCAAAGACCTATGTTCCGGCTCGACACCAACCTCCAAACACTCCAACCTCCGCGCGTCATGACTCACTCTGTCGAAGAAGCCCTGAATATCCTGACCACGGGGACAGCAAAGGTCCTGAGTGAAAAAGAGCTCAAGGAAAAACTCGAACTCGGCCGTCCTCTGCGCATCAAACTCGGCGTCGATCCCACTGCTCCCGACATCCACCTTGGCCACACTGTAGCTATTGAAAAACTGCGTCAGTTCCAGGAGCTTGGTCATCAGGCCCTCCTGCTCATTGGTGATTTTACAGCCACTGTGGGAGACCCCACAGGGCGCTCCGCAGCCCGCCCACCCCTGACTCGTGATGAGGTGCTTGCCAACGCCCAAACCTATACCTCCCAGGCATTCAAAATACTGGACAAGGACAAGACCGAGATTGTTTTCAATGGCGATTGGTTCAGGAACATGACTTACGAGCAAGTTTTACGACTCAACAGCCGTGTCACCATGCAGCAAATGTTGCAGCGTGAGGATTTCAAGTCCCGGATCGATAAAGGACAGGAGGTCCGTCTTCATGAGATTCAATACCCCATCATGCAAGGGTGGGATTCAGTCGAGCTCAAGGCTGATGTAGAGATTGGTGGCACCGATCAGCTTTTCAACATCCTGGTTGGTCGGGATTTCCAAAAAGAGGAGGGGCAACCGCAACAGGTTGTTATTCTGATGCCCTTGCTCGAGGGACTTGACGGGGTTAAGAAAATGTCAAAATCTGCTGACAACTATGTCGGCGTGAGCGATCCAGCCATCGAGATGTTTGGCAAAATCATGAGTGTTTCTGATGAGCTCATGGAGCGTTATTACACCCTTCTACTGGGCGAGGAACGGGATGCTTCCATCCACCCCATGGAGGCCAAAAAACAGCTCGCTGCCGCTATCACGGCCCGCTATCACAGCGAGCAGGATGCGATCGAAGCACGCAACACTTGGGAAGCCCGTTTTTCAAACCGTGACACTGCCGCTGGAGCGGTTGAGATGCCCCTGAGCTCCTTGCCTGCCAATCTCAATGTGATCACCCTTGCCAGCTTTGCCTTTTCCGAGGCCTTTGATATGCAGAAATCCAATGGGGAACTTCGCAAGCAATTCATTTCCACTGGGGCCGTGCAACTCAACGGCATGAAACTCAGTGACCCGATGGCTGAAGTCGCACCGGTATCCGGCGATATCCTGCGTCTTAGCAAAAAACAATCCGTCAAATTCACCTGATTTCCCCTACCCATTCCAACCACTATGCAAGCACACGAACTTTTCCAAGCTGTCAAACCCTCCATTGTCTCAGACATGCTCATATGGATGAGGGAAACAGATCGCAACCTCTACAAGACGGCACTCAGCGGTCTGGCGACGAATCGAAAGCTCCGTTTGCCCTTCCTGCAAAAAAAGCCGGTCGCCGACCAGATTTCATGGATGCACAATAATCTGAAGCTCAAGACCAACGACATGATTGCAGAGCACTTGTTACAAGTGTATTTCATGCAGGGTCAGCAAACCATGCTTGCAGCCTTTTGTGATGCCCTGGATATTGCCCATGATGGCAAGGGCCAGGTTGAGGGCGAATTGCCCGAAAGCCTCAATACCGACAAATTAAAAGCTGCCATCGACAAGCTGCTCGAGAGCCATGATCCCGCCCTGGTCACCCTCTATCTTCGCACATTCAATTTGCAGACTCCAGATGGCTGGTCTGCAATGAGTGATACTCTTGAGGGGGATGAGCGCCTCAAGCTCAACTGAGATTTGGCACCCAAAACGGCTTAAAACGAAGGCACGGCGGCAAGCCCCTGTTTTTCAACGATTTCGAGTTCTTACCACTTGACCTGCAGGGGCTATGAATCAATAGTCACACAACTCGGTAAGACCGCGGCAATAAACACCGGATCTTGAAAAATCCGTGCCCTCTCGCGCCCCTTACGAGACAGGCATGGACACGGCTTTCAACAACCACCATGCTTTCGCTTTTGAAAAGACATAATCCCTTCTAGAACAATTACTTAACAACCTCAACCAACTTCTCAACCAACTCTCATGTTTGCAAAATTTTTCTCTATAAGATCCAACGATATCGGTATTGACCTTGGAACTGCCAACACCCTGGTCAATGTTAAAGACCACGGTATCGTCTTGCGCGAGCCCTCCGTGGTCGCCATCAACCAGGGCACAAATGAAGTTCTGGCCGTCGGCGATGACGCCAAACGCATGCTGGGCCGCACGCCAGGCAACATCGTGGCCATTCGCCCCCTCAAAGACGGAGTCATTGCGGACTTTGAAGTGACCGAGGCCATGCTTCGTCACTTCATTCGCAAAGTGAACAACAACCGCAGACGTTGCAACCCGCGCGTCGTCATCGCAGTCCCTTCTGGCATCACGGAGGTTGAGCGCCGCGCGGTGCGGGAATCTGCAGAACAGGCCGGCGCGCGTGAAGTGTATCTGATCGAAGAGCCGATGGCTGCTGCCATCGGAGTTGGTTTGCCCGTTCAAGATGCAGCAGGCAACCTCGTCGTTGACATCGGAGGAGGTACCACTGAGGTGGCCCTCATATCTCTCTCGGGAATCGTCTACAGCCGCAGTGTGAGAACCGCTGGGGATGAACTCGATGAGTCGATCATCCAATACATGAAACGCGCCTACAACCTGATGATCGGGGAGCGCACGGCCGAGGAAATCAAGATCAGACTTGGATCAGCCTCACCCATGGCCAAGGAGACAAGCATGGAGGTCAAAGGACGTGATCTGGTGGCAGGCTTGCCCAAAACCATATCGATCTCATCCCAGGAAATTCGTGAGGCAATGGCTGATCCCCTCAACACCATTGTAGATGCAGTGCGCACAGCTCTGGAGCGCTGCCCCCCGGAACTGGCCGCGGACCTTGTTGACCGGGGCATTGTTCTTGCTGGAGGTGGTGCCCTGCTCAGGGGCCTTGACAAACTACTGCGTGAAGAAACAGGACTCCCCGTGCATGTTGCCGAGGATCCGCTCAGTGCAGTTGCGGAAGGCACAGGAAAGGTTCTCTCTGAGATTTCCTTCTTGCGCCGTGTCACGAGCTCAGAATCTCGCTAGTTGATCGCGTTCCATGTTAGTCATAGCGACTATCAACCAAGCGGACGTCATGAAACCACAGAACCTCATAGCCCTATTGCTCTTCATTGTCGGTGCCGTGTGGGCTCTCACCCGCAGCGAGCGCTCTGTTCGCAACATCCAAAAAACCTACTACAGTGCCATTAGCCCCTTTCTCAAGGGGGGCGCAGCCATTGAAACCAGGGCAACCGAGTTTATTGAAGAGGTCGAACACTCCAAAGAGTGGGAAATGAAATACAAAATGGCCAAAGAGGAACTCGATCAGAAAAGAATGGAGGTCGCCCATTTGCGTAAGCTCGAAGCGGAAAACAACCGCCTCAACCGGGCACTGAAATTCCAAGAGAATTCACCGTTTCATGTCCTTGCAGCAAAAGTCATTCGTCGCCAACCATCCACATGGTGGCGCACTGTCACCATAGATCGTGGTGAAGAACACGGTGTCGGCGTGCAACTACCGGTCCTCTCCCCAGAGGGGCTTGTTGGAAAAATCGACGCACCGTCAAAAGATACATCCACCGTTATCCTGCTCACTGACGAAAAATGTCAGGTATCGGCAAAGGTTGCCGGCACACCCGAAGCGGGAATCATCAGCGGTCTACGAGGCGCCACAGGGGACTCCCCCTCCCTGCTCCTGCGCTTCTTGAGTAAAGATGCAAACATTGGCCCTGGAATGTTGGTTTTTACCAACGGCCGTGGTCACATCTTTCCTCCGGACATTCTTCTTGGGACCGTCAAATCGTTCGATTCAGGCCCCCTCTATGGAGAAGCACTCGTTGAGCCAGCGGTGGATTTTGCGACACTTGATACAGTGTTTGTCAAAATTCCTGAACCTCCAATTTCCCCCCGGGAGATTGGAGCTGCAGCCGCCAACTCAATACAAAAGTGAGCAAGTATACTTTAAGCATTATTCTGCTCATCCTTGCGGCATGCATGGTTCAACAGTTCCTCCCTGCTATTGGATCCCTTTACGGTGCACGCGTTCTGATTCTGCCGCTCGTTTTCCTGTGCTGTTCAGTATGTGTTGACTTCGCGTCCATGCTAATGCTGGCCTTCATCTGCGGATTTTTATGGGATGCGCAGCATACCCTGGGGGGGCAAGGCGGTGATCCCGATGTTTATGCCAATCCCGTTGAATCACTTCGCTTCGGCTACAGCATCATCCTTTACGCACTCATGGGTCTGCTCATGCAACTCATTCAGCCCCTGTTCCGTAAAGCCAAGTGGCACATCTCATCCATTCTAGCAGGCATTGCCATTTTTTCCTATCTTTTCACGGAGTATCTCCTTCTGAACTTTGTCCGGGGAGATTTTACATTCCCCCCGAATATTCTTTACCGGATTTATCTCACCAGTGCCTTAACCATGCTATTTTCCCCTCTCATCTTCTGGATTATCGATCAGCTTGCTTCAAGCTGTCGACACATCATCCGTTACGAAGGCCTGAGACACAGGCACCGTTATATCGACTGATTATTCGACAAAAGCTTATGGTGGAACCTCGTTACAGCTTCAGACTCTATATCCTGACCGCACTTGTTCTGGTCGGATTTGGGGCTCTATTGTCACGTCTCTACCAGTACCAGATCAAGGAGCGACCACGTTTCCTAAAACAGGTGCCTTCGAACTATGCCGTCACCATTCGCGAGCCCGGAATACGTGGCGATATCACGGATCGCAATGGTGTCGTACTGGTCCGGAATCAGCGCAACTATCAGGTTATTTTTGACCTTGAGGAGATCCGTGACGACTACAAGCGCTACCTGCTTCAGACCAGGGGCAAGGATGATCCGCTGGTCGAAAATTTCCGCAGCAAAAAAACCCATGAAATTGTCAATGAATGGGTCAGGCCAAAGCTTGCCCAACATAAGCTGGATAGCGAATACCGTGCAAGCTCACTGGACACACATTTCATCACCCATGGAGGGCTGGTTCCCTTCACGTTTCGTGACAACCTCACCTACGACCAGTTCGCAGCTTACGCGGAACACAACCTCGAGCTTCCGGGTGTTGATGTCCGTGTGAACCCACAACGCGAATATCTTTACGGATCCTTGGCCTCCCATGTCCTTGGGTATGTGAAACAATGGGAAAAGGGCGAAATATCGGCCGATGACAAGCTAAGGTTCAAGCACTACACCGGAGACAGTAAAGGTATTGCCGGGGTGGAGGCCACCATGAACGAGTATCTGACTGGTGAGCAGGGTATTAAAACCTTGCTCAAGAATGACAAGGGCGAGGTCTTGCAAATGGTCGATTATATCAAGCCTGATGTCGGATCTCGCGTTGAGCTCACCATAGACGCGCAGGTGCAGTGCCTGGTTGAAAACACTTTGCGGCGAGTTGGCCGTGCTGCTGCAGTGGTAATGGATCCCAATACCGGGGAAATCCTCGCAATGGCATCCGTACCCGACTTCACGCCTAGTTACTTTGTACCCAGTATCGACCCGGATGCATGGGAGAACTATCGTAATAACGGCGCCAACCCTCTCGTCAACAAGGCGATTAACAACTTCACTCCGGGGTCCACTTTCAAGCTACCCACCGCTGTGGCAGCCGCCATCCATGGCCACGCCAATGGGAGCCAAAATTGCCCGGGCTTTATCAGCTACGGCACTGTGAAGATACATTGTTGGAAGCGTACCGGGCACGGCGTGCTAGACTTGAAAGAATCCATTCAGAGGTCTTGCAACTGTTACTTCATGAGGGTCGCCAATGAAATGGGCAGCACTAAAATGCAAGAAGTCTTTGATTTCATGGGACTTGGAGCAAAAACAGGCATTGAACTACCATCCGAATCCTCCGGATTCTATCCCGGCAACAGCTTCTGGCACCAACGGCTCAGACCGGGACAATCTGTAACCCCTTCCATCACAGGCATGATGTCAATCGGCCAGTCCGACAGCGCGGCATCGCCACTCCAGCTTGCCACCCTTGTCTCCATGATTGCCAATGGAGGTCGTTATTACAAGCCTCGCATCGTCAAACGGGTCGTTCACCCGCGCCAAGGCACCTTGGTACACAACCGCCCTGTTCCCATGACAGACCTTCTGGAACAAGGCTTGAAGCAAGAGGATCTCGAGCGAATTCGAAAGGGCATGTGGCTCGCTGCCAATCAATGGGGTGGCACAGCCCGCAGTGCCGCGGTCAAGGGACGCGATGTGTGCGCCAAAACCGGCACTGCGCAAACTGTCGATCAGGGCGAAAAATCCCATGATGCTTGGACAGTTGCCTTTGCTCCGTACGAGCAGCCCAAATATGTGGTGGTCGTAGCTGTCAAACGTGGTAGTAGTGGAGGTGCAGTGGCGGGCCCCCTGGTTCATCTCATCATGCGTGGACTCTTTGCCAGGGAAGAGGGCCTCGATCTTCCCCTGCAAAAAATGAAAGAATATAACGGCGACTTCATTGTCCGCGAAAAGGTTGAATTGCCCGATGAGGGGGAGCTACTTGCCATTGCCTATGAGGATAGTGGCGAAACAGGCGATGAAATATCAGACCTTCCCATCAGCATACCTTCGGCCTCGCCCGACCGCCCCCATCTAAAGAAGCCCTCCATCAAACAAAGGGCGGACGCAGCGGGTTCCATAGCCCCCAAAGCCATCATCATTGAAGAATAAGGCCCAAACATTTCCACACTCTAACCCAATCACTAACACACTCAATAACCATTACCCAAATCATATCATGATCAAACGTATTAAAAATGCCCTCGGTCTGGGCGCAGGATCGCCAACCGAGGGAGCATCTCTCATTATCAATGCAGAAAAGCTCGAACGCCGTGTCGCTCTCCTGGAGGACGGCTCTCTGGAAGAATATAATCTGGAGCGCGAGGGTGACCTCAACATTGTCGGCGGTATTTTCAAGGGCACAGTGAAAAATATCGAACCAGGCCTCAAGGCCATGTTTGTCGATATTGGCCTCGATAAAAATGCCTTTCTTCACTTCTGGGATGCAATCCCGGCAGCTCTCGACAGTGGCTTGGAAGAGATTCAGAGAGAGGGCAAGAAAAAGAAAAAACAAAAACGCATTACCTCCAAAGATATCCCCAGTATCTATCCACAGGGATCGGAAATCATGATTCAGGTATCCAAGGGTCCCATCGGCAACAAAGGCCCTCGTGTCACGACCAACATATCATTGGCAGGTCGCTATCTCGTGCTCACCCCTTACTCTGATCAATTTGGCATTTCTCGCAAAGTGGATGACCCCAAGGAACGTCAACGCCTACGCCGAATCATGCAGAAACTTCAGGTGCCCGAGGGCATGGGTATTATCATGCGCACAGTGGCCACCGGTCAGCGGGCACGTCATTTTGTCAGGGACTTGGCTATGCTCCTTGAGCAATGGTATGCCGTGGAGGACAAGCGCGACAGCAAGCCTGCACCCGTATGCGTCTATCGCGAGCCCGATCTTATTGAGCGTAGCGTGCGCAGTTTCCTTACCGATAACATGGGGCAAGTGCTCTGTGACGACGAGGAAACCACCAACCAAATGCGGGAAATTGCAGGGCGCATCTCGCGCAGAGCCAAGCGCCGTATTCAGTATTATCCATCCCGCCAGTCCATTTTCGAAAAAATCGGAATACAGAAACAAATCGATGAAGCCTTTTCGCGCCAAGTGTGGCTCAAATGTGGCGGCTATCTGGTCATTGATGAGACTGAGGCAATGATTACCGTGGATGTCAACACCGGTCGCAACCGGGGTGCAAAGGATGTCGATAAAATGCTGCTCGAAACCAATGTTGAGGCCGCAGAGGAAGTAGCCAGACAACTCAGGTTGCGCAACATCGGTGGTCTTGTTGTCGTAGACTTCATCGACATGCGCCACAGGCGCGACCAACAGGCAGTCTATCGTGCGATGAAAGAACGCCTCAAGCGCGACAAGGCAAAAACCCAGGTCCTTCAGATTTCCTCCATCGGACTCATGGAAATGACCCGCCAGCGCCTCAACGAATCTCTGCGCGACAGCCTACTCGAACCCTGTCCCTATTGTGAGGGTCGTGGCAGGGTAAAGACTCCCATGACCATGAGCGTGGAAGTCCAGCGTGCACTCAACACTGTCATTCAGCGTGGAGAAGGTAAACTCGGCGACCTCATTATCGTAGTCAACACAGAGGTGCTGAACCGATTCAAACACGAGGATTCCAGTCTCTTTGTCGAACTGGAGCGCTCCCATAGCGGACGCCTGACCTTCCGTACTGACCCTGCACTCCATCGGGAGCGATTTGCCATTATTGAGGCCGATACTGAGAAAACTCTGCATCAGGCATAGCGAGATACCGATACCAGATGCCCAAAAGCAAGACGATCGAGATCGATGAAATACTCACCCCGGAAGACTCCGGGGCTGAGGTTCACGGGAACCGGGATACCTGGTCATCTTCCTCATCCGGAGGTCACCCTGAAACCGCCCACGGCGACCTTGGCAAGGGCCGCACAGAAGATGCAAACCCATTCGCCCATTTCCATCAATCTCTCCCCTGGAAGGCTCGAATCACGCTCCAGCTCACTCAGTGGCTTGTGCTGCTTCGGGCCAGGAGTTGGGGCAAGCTCATCATTATTCCCGTCGTTATTCTGGCAGTTTTAATTGCCATCCCCGTAGGATTGATTGCTGTGATGCTCATGGTCATATTACTGGTATTGCGATCTATCTTCAGCTCCCGGAGATACTAGAAGCTATCACAACCAAGGCTCTGCTTTAGAGATTTTCACAGGGCTAAAAAAGCAGTATGCTTAAACAATAGGGTCATTGGTGATTACGACCTGTTCCAGCTTGACTTCATTTGCTTATGGTGGAGTTTTGCGGTGAGCTTTTCATCACCTATGCGCTTTCTCCTTACTCTCCAGTGGCTCTTCGCCATCACTCTTGCATCATGTGCACAGATACCGCAAAAACTGAATCGTTCCGAGCTGGCAATGCCTGTTGCTACCAGCCCAGCTGTTAAAATTGGGACTATTCCCCGTGCCCCGGCCCCCGCGATCGGTGCACCCAGGGCTATCGTGGTTGATTATGCAAGCGGACGGGTTTTATACGAGAAAAATGCCCGTGAGCGCTGTGCAGTTGCCAGCACCCAAAAACTTCTGACCGCACTTTGTGTGATGGATCATGGCGACCTGACTCACAAATTCACTATTCAGAAAAGTGACACATGGGTAGTACCCACCAAACTGGGAATTCTCCCCGGCGAGGTCTACACCCGACGCGCATTACTGGGAGCCTTGCTTGTTAAAAGCGGGAATGATGTCGCACGTGCCCTTGCCAGGAGCGTTGCGGGAAGCGAGACCAACTTTTCAAAAGTGATGAATCAAAAAGCCCTCGCTTTGGGCATGCATGACTCCCATTTTCTCAATCCACACGGCCTCACCGCCAATGGCCAGTATTCCACCGCACATGACATGGCCCTCTGTGCCCGCGCCGCATTTGATAGCTCCACACTGCGCGGAATCATGGACACAGAGACTTATACTTTCCGCTTTGCCAACGGCCGGTCCTTGCGTCTGGACAACACCAATAGGGTCCTGAAGAAAATCCATTATTGCAATGGAATGAAAACGGGCACCACGCGCGCCTCGGGACGGTGCCTGGTATCGAGTGGCACTCTCAACGGCCGCACCGCCATTGTCGTGATCCTCGGCGCCACCTCAAGAAATGTATGGTCTGATTCTGAAAAACTACTCCGCTGGGCTTTGGAACGGCCGGCGGCGGATTAATTCTCTGGTCAGCCAACCAAGGCCATTGCTACCCTGCTTATATGCGAGTTCCAGAGGATGAAATTGCAGCTCTCAGGGATGCCTCTCTTTTGCGACAAATCCCAGACACAGACTCATCGCTCAAAAATTTTTCGTCCAACGATTACCTTGGGCTCTCTCGCCACCCTGAAATCATAGAAACTTACAGGGAAGCTGTTGAAAAGCACGGCGCCGGGTCAACCGCTTCGCGCCTCATTTGCGGAACTGCTGCCGCGCACCGGGACCTTGAAGCCACTATAGCCCGGGCAAAGGAGACTGAAGCGGCGCTAAGCTTTGCCACAGGGTATTCAACAGCGATTGGTGTCATTACGGCATTATTGCAAAAAGGAGACACTGTCATCCTCGATAAACTCTGTCACGCCAGCCTGATCGACGGCGCCCGCATGAGTGGTGCTACAATGCGCGTATTTCCACACAACAATCTCGAAAAGCTGACATCCCTGCTCAAATCCACTACCGCCAAAGCAAATCCTGACTCTCGTATCCTCGTGATCACCGAGTCCGTATTCAGCATGGATGGCAATCTGGCACCACTGCAGGAGATAGCCTCGCTCACCAAGCAGTATGGCTGCCTGCTGATGGTTGACGAAGCTCATGCTCTCGGAGTCATTGGCCCCACCGGTATGGGGCTCGCAGAAGAACTCGGCATTCAAGATCAGATCGACTTTCACATGGGCACGCTTGGCAAGGCTGCGGGAGTTGCCGGGGGCTACCTGGCCTGCTCTCAAACCTGGGTCGATCTACTCATCAACCGGGCCCGGTCATTCATCTACTCCACCGCCCCACCCCCTGCCCAGGCCGCGGCTGCTGCAGAATCCATCCGCCTGATCCGGGGAGAGCAAGGGGCAGAGCTGCGTGCCAAGCTGTGGCAAAATATTAATCTCTTCAGTGCTACTTCCGGGATGATTGGCGCGCGTGGATCCGCCATCATACCCTGGCTGGTTGGCAAGTCTGAGCATGCGCTCGCGCTTTCAGCCCGTTTACAGGAGAATGGTTTCCTGGTTGCCGCCATCCGCTACCCTACCGTACCCCGTAATACTGCCCGCCTGCGCATCACGCTGAGTGCTGCACATCATTCAAAAGATATTCAAGATCTGTCGCATTGCATGAGGCAGCTCGAACATCAAGGCGTTGGCAATCCATAAAAAAACGGTGACCTAAGGGGTCACCGCTTGATATTGGTAAATTGAATTTTCAACATCAGCCCATTTAGATCAAACCGGCTTTCTTGAGGGTGGCGTAGGCACCATTCTTGTTGATGGTCTTGATGGCCTTGGCACTCAGCTTGACCTTCACATGACGACCAAGTTCTGGAATGTAAATGCGCTTGGTGTGCAAGTTGGGAGACACGCTACGCTTAACAACCTTGGTGACGTGACGACCAATTCCACCCTTCTTCTTGGCAAGACCGGAACGGTGAATTCTACCACCGACACGGACGCGGGAACCTCTGATGCTACATACTTTGGCCATTTTTCTGGATTGCTTTAAAATTTAGATACGCGGTGGGGCTTGGGGAGCAGCCTCATCCCAAAGGAGATGGGAAAGCGCTCACTGCGGGCGGGGAGAAATACACTCCGCAAGCTTTCAGTCAAGGGAATTTGCTTAATTTTCCGGGAAATAATGCCTCTCACGCCCGCTTTCAGCTTCCATACAAAGCCCTATCCCCCCTGTTTTTGACGGATTCCAGGCAGGATGTAGCGAATAAGGAACCAGCCCCCAAACAAACCGCCCATGCTGTCCGCCAGCCAGTCACCTGTATCGTTCCCTGTTCTTCCGGGAACAAATCCCTGATGATACTCGTCAAGCCTGCCTACCAGTGAGCAGGCCAGGACAACAATAAAAAGAAGCCTCCAAGCAGACAGCTGACCCCATTTCAAACCACAGTATGCTGACAGAAACGCCCCCCCCAGTGAGAAATATCCAAAATGAAGAATTTTATCCAAATGCGGAATCTGAATCGTTTTCTCCGCTGGAGGACTCGAGGCAGACAAAAACCACAGCATTACAAGCCAGAGAACAAACAAGCAAAAATAAGCCGCAGGCCTTACAGGAAGGCGCGCGGCAGATTGATCAAGCGCTTCGGAGAACCGAGGGAGCATGGGCCAGATTCAGTCTGTGACACCAAGCCTACGCCAACTCCTCAAGCTTTGACTTTAATTGGTCAAGAGTCACATTGGCACCAGTGATGGTGTCTTTGACCTCTCCGTCTTTGAAAAAAAGCAGGCAGGGAATGGAGCGCACCCCATACTTGGCAGCAAGGCTCTGATTGGTATCCACCTCGACCTTGCCGACATTTGCCGTATCACCGACAGCCTCTGCAAGCTGGTCAATAAGTGGGGAAATCATTTTACATGGTCCACACCATTCAGCCCAGAAATCGACAAGAACGGGCTTTTCCGAGTTGATGACCTCGGCTTCAAAATTCGCTTCGTTGTATGCATTAGCCATGCACGAAATATGAACGCCAAGCCTGATACGTCAAGCCGTCAGATGGATAATGACTTATCGACGGCATGTGTACGGCTCACATCATCTTTCGACCTACTGCAGGGACATATTGCCCGTTGACCATGCCAAGTAGGCGATCACTGCAGCGATCACAAAGAGAATAACAGGTATAACAAGATCTTTAGTCATGTCAGATAGATAGTATTGATCCTTCCGGGGTCACTAATTCGATCACTTATTCAAAGAGTCTGCTCCATCCAGGATTATCATGGGTCACATCGTTTACCCATATGTTGGCCGTACCAAGCTGAACGCCGAGCACGATGATTGCTGCCACGAGGGCAACAACGGACATAGCTGTGGCAACACCCTCTTCCCCATGCTCCACATCCGCTCCAGGAGCAGCAATGGAAACAGTCTGAATTTCAGCTCCTTCACCCTCGGCGGGGACCGTCGCCGGCTGACCTTGTTGTAGCTGAACAGAGGCTACAGGCAAGGGTTGACTTGAATCACCGGCAGGCTGGGTGGTTGCGGGAGTGGCAAGACCGACCGTAGGTGCAGGCGCCGGCACAGCCGGTTGTGTGGCTTCACCAGCTGCTGGCTCATCAAAATCAGGTGATGCAATTTTCAGGGTTGAGGGTTTCGGCGGCGGCACAAGGTTCGCAGCACCTGCAAAGGTGGATCCAGCGACCGTAGGTGCTGCCACTGGGTTCTTGGCCTGGGACGCAGTTTGCAATTTGACCGAGGGGGCCTTGGTCGCAGGCATGGAAAGCTGAACGGTTGGTGCCGGCGGCGGAACCACAGGAGCACCGGAATCGGTTGGCCTGCTGAGAGGAATGGTTGGTGCAGGAGCTGGCGGGGCATCCGTTTTGTTCACATCATCGTCACGTCCCTCTGCAGGTGTGGCTTTGAGAGTGACACGTACAGTTTCCTTGCGCAAAGGAACAGCTGATGTTTTCTTCGTCGGTTTTGGGGTATTATCTTCAGTCATGAGATTACTGGTTCAGGTTGGGTGAATAGCCAGACGATCAAAACTCCAAGCTCATGCTGAGAGAACATTACAGTCATGACAAGTCCACATTTGACTCGTTATTAAATACTATTTTGAGGCCAGATGTCAAACCCATAGAACATTTTTTTGCATTTTTTTATAAAATACTCACCTCTTGACCAATACAATTCAGCTTGGAGGCTGTTTTTATAAATACACAAAAAGGAAGGACGCCTGGCGGATAAAATCCAACCAGACGCCCTGCCCTTTTTCGTCGTTATGTTCTCCCTCAGGAGAGTTGCTGGCGTTTTCCTGTCGCTAACAAAAGGTTACTAAAATTTCGGCACATACAGCTCCGAACCCTTCGCAAGGGATGTGTTCTTGCTCAAACTCAAACCATTCAGCTCATTGAGCTGGGTGGTACTTGCCCCATGCTTCGAGGCGAACTGCCCATAAGTAATCTGCTCATTGACTGTAATGGTCCGAATTTCACCCTGAGGGCCACGCTTCGGAGCATTTGATAGAGGTTCCTGCAGATTGGTTTTTGCCGGATGAGCCGCCATGTCCTTTTCAGAGGCGATGCCAGCCATTGAATCCTGCGCCACCTTGGTAGCGCTTCTTGTCGGAGCTGAATCTGCGGCCTTGGCATTAGCATCAATTTTCAGGATCTGGCCTGGAGACAGTTTGGTGGGAACAACCTTGGGGTTGGCTGCTTGTATACTGGCCACTGACACGTTGTGGATGCGTGCAATTGAAAAGAAGGTCTCGCCACTTTGGACCTTGTGCTCAGCCACTGTTTTTGATGACTCAAGCACCTCGGTCTTGGCTTTCAACGCGCCAGCAGCATTTGGAATGCGTAAATTCTGTCCCACATAAATGCGGTCATTCTGAAGAGCGTTTTCCTCAAGAATGCTGGCCACCGAGGTATAATGATCCTTGGCAATACGGCTCAATACATCCCCCTGCTTGACAACGTAGGCGCCCGACACATTAGCCTGGGATAAAGTGATGGCTGCAGTTTTCTCGGAATCGGCCACCTGAGTCATGGCAGGTTTTTGAGCGAATTGTGTTTTTAGACGGCTTAACTCCTGTTCGAGCTGGGCAATTTTGCGCTCTTGGGCATCGGCACGAGCACGGAGGAACTCGATGTCACTCTGGTTTTGCCCAAGGGCGATTGGGGCCGCGAGACAAAGGATCAAGAAATGAAGGGCTAGGTTTCTCATAACGCGACCCATTATTCTAAAAACTTTTCAACTGGCAAGAAAAAGTTTAAGTTTTGTTGATTGTTTTTAAAGCTGAATTGTTTTTTCGCCGGTTTTTATGGGTTTTCACGTCAAATTTTATGTTTGAAAAATTTGACCCTTGCGAAGTTGCCTCTTCCCAATGGTGGCGAAACATCCTCAAATAGGCCCATGGACATCCAAGTAAGAGACTACGAAAAACTCGGTTCATTTTATCTGGGACGGACTTACGATTTGCGGCGCGAAAAGCTTCTGGATGACCTTTTGCTCTATGATTCCAAGGATCTGGTTACCCACGGTGTCGTTCTCGGCATGACAGGATCGGGAAAAACCGGCCTCTGTATCTCCATTCTTGAGGAGGCGGCGATGGATAACATCCCGGCCATCATCATTGACCCCAAGGGGGACATCTCCAACCTGATGCTTAATTTTCCTGATTTCAAGGGGGCTGACTTCAGGCCATGGATCAATGAGGATGATGCCGCCAAAAAAGGAAAATCACCTGACGAGTATGCCGAAAAAACAGCCCATATGTGGAAAGAAGGTGTCGCCTCATGGGGCCAAGACCCTGACCGCGTGCGGGAGCTCCGGGACAAAGTGGACATTAATATCTTCACCCCCGGAAGCAGGGCCGGTATTCCGGTTTCAATTCTCAGTTCATTGGAAACGCCGTCCTTCGAGGTGATGGATGACAGAGAGCTCTTCGCAGACTGCATCGAGAGCACCGTGAGCTCACTGCTTTCGCTCATTGAGATCGACACCTCTTCCATACAAAGCCCGGAAGCGGTCCTACTTGGAAGTGTTTTCACTCATTGCTGGCAAAATGCCCAGAACTTGTCACTCGAATCCCTCATTCGCCACATACAGAAGCCTCCGTTCGATAAAGTCGGCGTTATTGACGTCAACTCCTTCATGAGTGCCAAGGACCGACAAAAACTTGCTCTCAAGTTCAACTCCTTGCTGGCATCACCAGGTTTTGCCACCTGGATGGAGGGGCCGTCCCTTGATATTTCCAACATGATGCACAGCCCGGAAGGCAAGCCGCGCATGTCGATTTTCTCCATTGCTCATCTCAGTGATACGGAACGCATGTTCTTTGTAAGCTTGTTACTCAACCAGATGTTAGGCTGGATGCGCAGCCAGAGTGGAACAACCAGTCTGCGGGCTATTCTCTACATGGATGAGATCTATGGCTTTCTCCCCCCATCTGCCAATCCTCCGAGCAAAAAACCCATGATGACCATGCTCAAGCAGGGTCGGGCATTTGGCCTGGGCTGCCTGCTTGCCACCCAGAACCCGGTGGATTTGGACTACAAGGCACTATCCAACATAGGAACGTGGTGGCTTGGCCGACTCCAAACTGAGAGAGACAAGGCACGTGTGCTTGATGGGCTCGAGGGTGCCGCAGCATCGCAGGATGGAGGCTTTGACCGCCAAGCCATGGAGCAGCTCCTTGCCGGGCTTGGGTCACGCGTCTTCCTGATGAACAATGTGCACGAGGATTCTCACGTTGTTTTCCACGTGCGATGGGCAATGAGTTACCTATGCGGTCCGCTTACCCGCACTAAGATCAAAACGCTCATGGACCCCAAACGTTCCCGGTTTGAGGCCTCCATGGACAAACAAGCTCTTGCTCCACCGACAGCAAACCCAATGACGATGCCAAGACACCCGGCTGAGGACCCTGCCGGGAAAAGGCCCGTCCTGGGACCAGGCGTCACGGAATATTATGTCCCCTTCGCAGGTGAAGCAGACGATGTCACCTACAAACCAGCTTTGTTACGGGAGGCGGAGATCCATTTTTCCTCGAGTAAATGCGGCATCGACGATTCACGCAGTGTGCGCTTCACCAACCCCATTGGTGAAACGGGTATTGATTGGAATAAGGATGTCGGTTGCCCCCATCCCCTCAATGCTCTCGAAGACAAGCCCCGCAAGGGTTGCGGCTTTGCCCCCCTTCCCGGCTTCGCAATGAACGCTAATAACTACAAAGAAGTTGCCAAAGACTTCGCTGATTACATTTACCGTAATGAGCGACTGGGAATATTTTACTGCCCCCTTTTGAAAGTATACTCGAAGCTTGATGAGCGAGAAGGTGCATTCCGGGGCCGGCTCGCAACGCATGCACGTGAAGCTCGTGACAAAGCGGTCGGGAAACTTCGTGATAAATACGAGGCCAAGATCAAAACCAAAAGCCGACAGCTAGACCGAGCCGAACACTCTCTCGCCAGAGAAGAGGCCGAGGCCAGCAGTGCAACCATGGACACAGGGGCTAAAATTCTGGGAAGTTTGTTGGGGGCATTTCTTGGCCGTCGTCGCTCTGCCTCGAGTACTGTCAGTAGTGCCGGCCGTGCCTACAAACAGCGTCAGGATGTGAAAATTGCCGAGGAAAAGGTAGAGGATATCGAAGACGAGATCGCTGAGCTTGAGCGTGAGCTTGCCGGGGAAATCAAGACATTGGGTATGCAATTTGATCCAGCAACTGTCAAACTTGAGACTGAGACCATCAAGCCATACAAAAAAAACATCGACGTTCGCACTGCATCCCTCGTTTGGCTACCCTATGACAGCAATGACGAGAAAGTCTGGTAGGCAAGCTTGGCTGGCAAAAATTGCGCAGCACGAAAACCGGCCATGGCATCCCAGACAAGGAATATATTAACACATACTTCTTCATCATTTCTGGGTTTTTGCTATATCAAATCTGACAATGCTCGCTCAAAAGACATTCTGGATTCAAACCAAGACAAGCCGCACCTATGAATCGATGGACTCAGAGGAGCATGCCGCTTTGGTCTCGATCATGCGCAATCTGGCAAAATTCTGTGGCATCAACGTCCTGACCTACCGCATTGAGTCGGGTAATTTGAGCATGCTCGTCAGCTGCCCGTCGCGCGATCATCACCTGGAATATTTTCAAGACCATGAAGGCGAACCAGCGGGCAGCGGCATGGATCGTCTCTTCCAGCATCTCCGAAGGATATATACCACTTCTCATGTCGAGGGCCTGGCTCATGAATATGATTCCCTCCTTCAGCATGGTGAGGATACACAACCTTTTGTTGAGCGCTACACCCGGCGCCTTGGAACACCCAGAAAATTTGCCGAGGCCATCAACGAGGCTTTCGCCCGCTGGGTCAAAAAAAATCGTCCCCAGCTCTACGAAAAGCTAGGAGGCAAGGTGTGCCGCAAAGAAATCTATCAGACATATCTGGATACACTTCAGAAGCAACGCGAGATTGCAGCGCGCATGGACGGAAGTGCGGTAAAACGCGATGATGGTTCCGAGCCACGCCATTACTGGTGTGGATTTTCTGATGCCCTGCGGGGTGACGAAGACGCTTTGGATGGCTTGCGTGAACTGATGAAGACGCCCGCAGAAAGTGCTCAGGAAATCAAAGAGCAGGGATACTGTGGCCAATCTGTTTACTCCACGCCCAGGGCGGAGACTTCCTCTCCGGACAAAGGCTCCAAGAAATCATCAAGTCGACACGGTACTTACAAAAAGTCCAAATCCCTTCTGAGCTTGACGCCCCCGCCTATGGATGATGAACCCGCGGAACCCCCCAGGCCCATGAGTCAGGAGGCAAAGCAAAGGTTTGTCATGGTTGCCATCGTGCTGATCGCCATATTCCTGGGAGCCGGAGTCTTCCTCGGCATCCGGGAATGGAATAAGTATAAAGCCGATTTGCAAGCCGTTGAAGCTGAGAACTCAGAGTCCAATGTAGCGGAGACTACCTCCGATACTCTTCCTCCTGAGCCGGGGGATCAGCCCGCACAACCACACACCACCGTGGAAGAGCGCCTGTTGGCAAAAATAACAGATCGGCTCTATGATAAGGAAGCACGCCAACTCGCCGAAGACTTTGGCAAATCCACCAACCCCGAAATAAGACTGCGCATGAGCCGGGATCCGGAAAAAACCAGGGGTAACATGGACAGTTACACACAGAGTGCCCTCAGTGAACCTGCCACCGATGTCACCTTTATGGATGTCGTGGACCTCGGGGGGATCATGGCAGCGCGTTTTATCGCGAAGTTTGCAAACTCCAGCTCGCGGCTTATTTGCATCGTGCCCACCGAAGCGGGCCTGCGCGTTGATTGGGACTGTTACGCACGCTTCAACAATGGCGTTGTAGCAGAGCTGCTCGAAGGAAAAACCCAATCTGCAGAATTGCGCGTCTTTGTCAAAAGGTCGGATTACTATAATTTTTCCTTCAGAGATCAGAACCAATGGTCTTCTTTTGAACTCAAGAGCCCTGACTTCGAAGAAACCCTTCATGCCTATACCCCCAAAGACACGACAACCGGCAAAATGCTGGATGCGGCCATACCGGCTAATGCAGCTGGAAAAGCAGTTCAGATGACCCTTCAGGTTTCCTCAAATCAGCAGAGTCATCAGAGAAAACAATTCATCATAGACCGTATATACAGTTTTGGATGGGTGCGTGCTACCCGTGATATTGAGGATCAATATCGTTCCAGACTGGATACCATTTCGAGATAAGGCGCCAGGACCATCACCCTGCCCTCAGGTATTGACCAGCTCATGCCAAAGATTGAGCTGTAACCCGCCCCACCCCAGCCTTGCACAACCTGTTACCATAAACATAAGCTATCCGGTAATCCCTGCCTTGTGAAAACATCAGGTATCCATATCCTCTTTCTCGACGGTGAATGTTTGTTGTGTCGCCGCACTGCCTACCTGTTGCATCGCCTTGACCGTTCCAAGAAAATTCGCTTCAGCACCCTTCAAGGTGAAACAGCAGAAATGCTCCCACCGGAATGGCGCACACTCACCGATGATGATGGAATTCCCTCAGGTAATGTCATTCTGGCAGAATGCACGGAAAATGATGAAGCTCGTTATTGGGAAGGCGCCAATGCAATACTGCGCGCTCTAAAACTAAGCGAAAGCTGGGCAACTCCCTGTTGGATTTTTTATTACCTACCGGAGACTATCAAAAATGCGTTGTATCGAATGATCGCACGCAAACGTCATGAACTGAGGTGTGCGAATTCCACCTGCCCAGCACCGACACAAAGCTTCAAAGACGCGTCCCTGCCATAGGAGCTGCCCCATCAAGGAGCCAATTGGCACAACCCGGCTCCTGGAACACAACAAACCCGAAAGCAATGGGCTGACTTTCCTGATCTGGAAGAGGTCGAGCAGAGCGGACAGCCAGCCATTGCATGGAGGTTCGCTATTTCGCTTTTTCGGACATTGCTTCCTTCACCTTGATTTCAATCTCATTGTAAAGGCTCTCGTCATCCATTAATGCAACTTTTGCAGCGTCTCGGCCTTGGGCAAGCTGATTGCCACCGTAACTGAACCAGCTACCACGCTTCTGGATAATATCAAACTCGAGCGCAAGATCCAACAAGGAGCCGACGGAGGAAATTCCCTCGTTATACATGATATCGAACTCCGCTTCGGTGAATGGTGCCGCCACTTTGTTCTTAACCACCTTGACCCGTGTTCTGCTGCCCTGAACAGACCCATCTGTTGCCTTGATTTGTCCGATACGGCGAATATCAATGCGGACAGATGAGAAAAATTTCAATGCCCGGCCCCCTGGTGTGGTTTCAGGGTTGCCGAACATCACCCCAATTTTTTCCCGGATCTGGTTTGTAAAGATGCAAGTCGTACGTGCCTTGGAAATAAGCGCGGTGAGCTTGCGCATTGCTGCGCTCATCAGGCGGGCTTGAGTGCCCACTGTGCTATCACCAATTTCCCCGGCCAACTCTTGTTTGGTCACAAGCGCGGCGACCGAATCCAGTATAACCACATCAATGGCATTGGAGCGGACCAGGGTTTCGCAAATCTGCAGTGCCTCTTCACCAGAACTGGGCTGTGAAACAAGCAGATCATCAATATTCACACCCAGCTTGGCAGCGTAGGCAGGGTCAAGCGCATGCTCCACATCGATGAAGGCGGCAAGACCGCCACGCTTCTGCGCCTGGGCAATGACAGTGAGGGTAAGGGTCGTTTTACCTGAGGATTCAGGTCCAAATATTTCAACAATACGACCGCGCGGGAAACCACCTACGCCAAGTGCACGGTCAATGAGCAGATTGCCTGTTGGAATGACATCCACATCAACCCGGTGACCATCCCCGAGTCGCATGATAGCCGTTTCTCCGAAGTCCTTCTGGATTTGGGAAATTGCAAGGTCCAGGTTTTTCTTGCGGGCTGCTATAACCTTGTCATCTGGTTGGTTCTTACTGGTAGTTGCCATGGATTTTTTTGTATTTGATATTGGGGGCAGTGTTGACGTCGAGCAAGCCGTTGACCTCTCTGCTTTTACAGTCTTGGATTCTTTAGCTTCTGGCTTGCTTGTAGTTGTAGTTGTTGCGGTGCTCATGACAATAGTTGTTTTTGATTTTCCGCAGCTTGCATCAATCAGGCCCGGCAGTCAATAAAAAACTGTTCGAAAGAGCAGTGTTTGCTAGAACATGTTCGTTTGAGTTGATAAAACAGGGCTAAAAAAACACAAGGCAAAGCAAAAAGGTTGGTGCTAGCAATTTCACAGGGTCATGATGTGCTTTATGGACGACAATACTCTGCAGCTGAGAACTTATACGGGCGGAATGGCTCAAACCAACGGCTACCTCCTCGGATCCAGTAAGGGGGGCGGATCTTGTGTGCTCGTGGATGCGCCTCTCGGCATCAGCAAATGGCTGGAGGAACTCGGCGAGCAGCCCAGCTGCCTGTTACTCACGCACCAGCATTATGATCACGTGGAGGATGTGGCAGCCTTGGTGGCAATGGGTGCAGAGCTCTACGCATATTCACCGTATTCTCAGGACCTGACCCTGGAGAAACTTTTACAGCAGTCCGGTATTCCGGTCCAAATCCAACCCTATGACGTGGATCATATTCTGGAAGGATGCTCAACCCTGGAGGCCGGAGGGTTGAGTTTCGAGCTCGAACACGTTCCGGGGCACTCGACTGACAGCATCGTTTTGATCCACGATGATCTTGTTTTTGGTGGTGACACT
>CAYXEC010000009.1:0-16991 GCA_964463855.1 uncultured Verrucomicrobiales bacterium
GGGCACCACAATACGGCTATTGGCGATTTCACCGGGAATCTCCACTTGCCAGCTCTCGAGCACATTCAAGCCGACACGGTGTGTGGTGCGGTCATTCATGTTTTCATGGTACTCCCCGGTCCAGGTGAAGGACTCTCCCTCGGACCTTGCCACTCCCGTCAGAGACACACCGTGGCCCTCAAGCATTTTGAGGTGCTCAGCCGGATAATCGTGCCCAACCACGCCAACCAGATGAGCCGGCTTGCAAAAATAGCTTGCGGACAAGGAGGCATAGGCGGCGGATCCTCCCAGCAAATTTTCTGCCTTGGCAGTGGGGGTGGCTACGTTGTCGATGGCGATCGTTCCGCCAATGATAATAGACATGATAAAGGAATAATGAATGGGTTACACTTCGGGTGATTGCAACATGGTGAGGACATTGCGGGTTGATTGGGCAATATCCGCCGCTTGCAGTAGCGCAGAGACAATGACCACACGTCGTGCCCCTGAAGCAAGAACCAATTCCAGATTTTCGGGCTTAATACCACCTATGCAGAAGACGGGGATGTGTTTACCAACGTTCTTTTGCACACGGGTAATATCATCCAGACCAATGCCCGGACGGCCCTCTTTGGTCGGCGTGGGAAACAAGGGCCCAAACCCGATGTAATCGAAACCTTCCTCCATTGCCGCTTGAGCCTGCTCCAAAGAATGCGTTGACCTGCCGACCAGTATTTCCTCACCCACCACTTTCCTGACATCCGCCAGCGCGCCATCATCCTGACCGATGTGCACGCCATCCGCACCGAGCTCGAGGGCTGCCTCGGCAAAATCATTGATCACAAAAGGCACACGATGCGATTGACACATGGCGGCTAAATCGGGTGCGTGCTCCCGGACCATTTCAATGACCCCTGCGCTATCATAGCCCTTGGCTCGCAATTGCAACACCCCGACACCCCCGTCGAGAAGCTCACCGGCAACTCGCCGCATCCGGGAGACTTTGACGTATCCCATGTCCAGTATGCCATACAGGCTGGCATCGCGGAGGCTGGCACATGAGTTGTTGATCTTCGTGGTCGCTTGCATGGCATTACCCCTAAATCATAAAGCCCTGATGATAAATGCTAAATTCAATTGCCATAATACCCGTCCTCGGCTATCACCCGCGCAATTAAACGCTTTTATTCAAGCTCTGAAACCACAGATCATATGGCTGAAACATCATCAAATCCATCCCCTGAAAGTCCCGCACCCATTGCTGAAATCAGTCTCGGACCCAGCAAGCTCGATCAATTTCTCGACAACCATCAAACCAAGCTTGTCATCGCTGCTATTTTGATTGCCCTGGGGGTGGTTGCCTATGTCATCTACGACGGCCTCGCCCAAGCGGAGGCCAATGAGGCCGGAGCTGCACTCCTCGTTGCACAAAAACCAGCTGATTATGAAGAGCTTATCAAAGCATGGCCCGAGAGCAAGGCTGCTGCAAGCGCTCAGCTCCTGCTTGCCCAGACACAGTGGCCGGATTCGCAACCTGATTCCATTGTCTCACTCGAGGCATTCATCAGCAAATATCCCCAGCACCCCTCCATTGGCTCTGCCAAGACAAGCCTGGGCCTGCGCCTCCTCGACCAGGGCAAAACGCAGGAAGCCACTGAAATTCTTACCGAGGTCGCAGAAAACACTGCTTATACCTACATCGCACCCATGGCATGCATCGCACTGGGCGATATTGCCAAGGCTGCCGGCGAGAAGACAGACGCCACCCAATGGTATGAGAAGGCTCAGCAAAGCGCGGACGGTCAGAGCAACGCATTCCAGGGGCTTGCCACAGCACGTCTGCTTCTGGTCAATGCAGAGCCTGCCAAAAAACTGAAGCCTGCCCTGCCGGCACCCAATGCCGACCAAAAGCTCACACCACTCAACCTTCAAGCACCTGACACAGTGGAATCTGCGGTGACTGAAAAACCGGCTCAACAACAAGCTGAGACCCCTCTCCCGTCGGCACCGGAAAGCTCCCCCGAGGGCGGCGCAGCGCCTGAGGGCCAATAACATTGGACCCAATCTGACTTTTTTGAGTTTTACCTTGTCTCGCTCAAGCTTTTACCCCTAATTCAAGTATCAACCCAACAACTTCACCGTGTTTCAAAAAGTAATAGGACAAAAACCAGAAACCGGCTCTTCACCAGCCGGCCCCGCATCCCACGAAACCACCCCTCTGACCTCGACACAGGCCCCCAAGCCCTCCAGTAGTCCAAGCCCATCCAAACAGCCTGCAAATTCTTCTTCGAGTGGCCGCAACGTTCTCAGCACAGATGTGGAGATCAAGGGGAGTATCAAATTTTCAAATGACCTCGTAGTTGATGGCAAAATCGAGGGAAGCATCACCTCGGATGGCGCCCTCACCGTTGGCGAAAACGCCCGTATCAAGGCGGAGATCAACACACGTTCAGTCGTTATTTACGGCAAGGTCCACGGCAATATTGAAGTCACGGACATGATCGAGCTCAAGGCCAACGCGGAACTGGTTGGCGACATTAAGGCCGCTTCCCTCTCTATCGAGCCGGGAGCTATTTTTGTGGGCAAATCGACAGTGGGAACACCATCAGTCAAGGCACAAGCCCAACCCGCAATTTCAGCACCTTCTGCAACCAAGGAATCCAGCAACAAAGCAAGCAGTGATAACAACGCTACCAGCGAGTTACCACTCTCAGGCAAAGCTGCCTCAGACAACAAGGCGGTGTCAAGTTAGCGGATACACCGGGGTTGCTTCCCATCAATCACTAAACCCCGCCACCGGCCCTCTGCCGCATGGCGGGTTTTTGTTGAGTTCACACCTCTCATCTCAATGAGCTCAACCGAGGTTGGGTTCATATTGCAAACACGACCATCGATGTCCTTTTTCTCCCCTAAAAAACCCGCGTCAGCCGCCCAAAAACCGGCAAAAAAGAGGGATGTGGTCACGATGATCTGCCCCTATTGCCGACACGAGCAAATCGAGTCCAGAATCGCCGTATCAACCTACTGCCGTGGCTGCGGCAGCCATTATGAAATGGTCGGCGGCAAGGCGGTGGCGGGGAGCAGTTCACTCAACAATCCCTTTGGCACCTCTAAACAGGGCAAAGAGAACAAGCGTGACCTGCCCGGGAACACTACTCTGTGCGCCCCCACCAATAATGAAGCCCTGGCCAACGGCACTGATCAGGGCATCCCATCCCACCAAGGCAAGCACCGCACGGCCGATTTCTGTGCCCAGATCAGTAAAAAGGTGACAACGGCGGGCAACCTCTTTCAGAAAAAAAACCTGCGCAGAGAAGTGCAATGCCTCGAGTGCGAACACCGTCACGAGGCCCCGGTGGATGCCACCTCAACGCTCTGCCCTGTCTGCGGCGCCTATGTTAGCCTGAAGAACCATATAATCAACGGCCATTGGAACCGCAGGATCAAAACCCGGGGCAACGTCACGATCCAGAAAAAGGGGGTCGTCACCGATATCACCATTCACTGCCATAACATTCTGGTGCAGGGCTCCCTCAAGGGCGGCATTGATTGCTCAGGGGATGTGACCCTCAACAGCTCCAGCAACATCATGGGAAAGCTCAGTTGCAAACGCCTCATCATTCAAAAAAAGGCTGATGTTGCCTTTGCCAATGAAGTGCATTGTGAAGAAGCCATCATCGATGGGCACGTCACCGGCAATTTCATCTGCAGCGGCAAGCTTCATCTCAAGAAAAAAGCCGTTCTTAATGGCAACATCACGGTCGCCAGGATGGTCATTGACAAGGGAGCGCGTCACCACGGCAACATTACCATCCGGCAATAGCTCCACTTTGGCTGCCATGGATTACCCGTATCGCCACACTACCGGCTTGACTCCCATCGCTGCACTACCAACCATCCAACCATGCCAGGCACCTCCCTTGATCTTCGCGAAGAAATCCTGCGTCTGAAAAAAGAACGCAACGCGGTCATTCTCGCACACAACTACCAAACCGGTGACATTCAGGATCTGGCAGACTACGTGGGCGACTCGCTTGGCCTCGCCTATCATGCCCAAGAGACGGATGCCGATGTCATCGCCTTCTGCGGTGTTCACTTCATGGCGGAAACGGCCAAAATTGTGAATCCAGGTAAAACGGTGGTACTTCCAGACAAAGACGCGGGGTGCTCTCTGGAAGAGTCATGCCCTGCGGAGGATCTCGAAAAATTTCTCGAGGACAACCGGGACAAAAATTACTACGTTATCGCCTATATCAACTGCTCTGCAGGCGTAAAAGCCCTGTGCGATGTCATCTGCACATCCGGCAATGCTGTCACCATCGTCAACAAGGCTCCAGCAGACCGTCCGATCCTGTTTGTTCCCGATGCCAATCTGGGTGCCTGGGTCATGGAACAAACCGGTCGCAAAATGGATTTGTGGCAGGGTTCATGTTACGTTCACATGGAATTCACCCGGGACTCGATCAACGCCATCAAAGCAGAGTATCCCGACGCCCTCGTTGTGGCGCACCCGGAGTGCACAACAGCTGTTCGGCTGCTTGCCGATGAGGTCTGCTCAACGGAAAAAATGGTGACCTACTGCCAAAACGCACCCGCCAAAAACATCATCGTGGTCACCGAAAGCGGCATGCTACACCGCCTTCAAAAGGAAGCGCCCGACAAGAACCTGATCCCCGGGCCGACTGAGCGCTGCGCATGCAGTGATTGCCGTTTCATGAAGATGAACACCCTGCAGAAACTCCACGACTGCCTTGAGAAACTTGAACCACGGATCGAACTCCCCGAAGATATCAGGAAGCGCGCAGAAGCACCCCTGCTCAAAATGCTCGAGCAATCCAAGTAAAGGCTTCCTCTTCGAGCGCGAGGCCAGGGTAATTCAAAACTCAAAAATCATCATTCCAATGCCCACTGTTCATCTAGACCTTGCGGACCGCGCCTACGACATCCTGGTCGAGGACGGCTTACTTGATCGAGCCGGTGAACTCATCATGGCTTCCGGTCTTTCAGCCAAGGCTGCCATCATCACGGATTCCAACGTCGAGACCCATCACGCTACCACTTTGCTCCGTGCTTTGAGTAAAGCAGGTATTGAGGCAAGCACGCATACCGTCGCCGCAGGCGAGGCAAGCAAATCGATGGCTCAGGCAGCCAATCTCTGCAGTGAACTCATCCAATCCGGCCACGACCGCGGCTCTTACGTCATTGCACTGGGCGGTGGAGTGGTTGGAGATCTTGCGGGCTTTGTCGCCGCCATTTTTTACCGCGGCGTTCCCTTCGTGCAGATCCCAACCAGCATTGTCGCCCAGGTGGACAGCTCCGCTGGAGGTAAAACGGGAGTTAATGCCCCTGAGGGCAAAAACCTCATCGGTGCTTTCCACCAACCTCGTCTGGTAATCGTTGATCCACTCACACTTGGCACCCTGCCCGGGCGCGAGTACCGCGAGGGCTATGCCGAGGCGATCAAGCACGCAGCCATTCGCGATGCTGCCATGATTGATGATCTCGCCGCCCTTGATCCTGCTCACCAGCACCCGAGTGCCGACTTGCTGGCACGCAATCTGGCGATCAAGGCGCGTATCGTGGAAGAAGACGAGCATGAAACCACAGGCACCCGAGCACTGCTCAATTTTGGTCACACCATTGGTCATGGGATTGAAGCCTCCCTACCCTACGGGGAGATGCTCCATGGTGAGGCCATATCGCTGGGCATCCGTGCCGCTCTCTTCCTCTCGGAAAAAATCAACGGCCTTCCCGCCGGGCAAAGCCAGCGCATCCTCGCCCTGCTGGATCAATTTCAGCTCCCGCTCATCCTGCCGCAAAACATCAGCACCGAGACAATCATGGACAAGCTCCGGCGCGATAAAAAATTCACCGGAGGCGCGGTGAAATTCGTGCTACTCAGAGCCCTTGGCGAGGCAGAGGTTTCCACCAAGGTGAGCCTTGAGGACATCAGGGAAGCGGTTGAGCATCTACGCTGCGGACTTTCCTGAATGCCATACTAGCTGAGCAGCACACTCACTCGCATCAGCTCAAACCGTGAAAATTCTTTTCTCCATCCTGTCATTGGCCACCCCGCTCATCGCCGGTGAGCTGCCCGTGACCAAGGACCTGGTCCTTGATCTGGACGCGGGGAAAGGAGTCACCACGGAGGACGGCAACAAAGTCGCCCAATGGGAGAACCAGGCCCCTGGCAATACTGCCCGTCTGTTTGTCAAGCAGGACACTGGCAGAAAAAAGCCGGGCTCAGGGAGACCGCTGCTGCGCACTGCAGTGATGGGCCTCAATGGCAGGTGCTCGCTGGTTTTTCGCCAGGGAGAATTGGTCAATCACGATGAAGATGCCTTCGACATTCTGAGCACAGGATCGGGTAATACGTGGCTGGCCGTGCTCTGCGTGCACCGGCAACGCCCCGGGCTCAAGGACGTGAACGCATTTTTTGGCAATCTGCGCAACGGCGCTAAATACGAGGGCATATGGGCCGGTCTGAAGGATGACAACACCCTCTGGACGGGCCCAAGAAACGGCCTGACATTCGGTCGCTTCGATAAAAACAACCCCCTGCTTCAAGGACCCGTGCTTGAGCGGGAGAGATTTTACGTGATTGCCGGAAGAATGCAAAAGGGAACGGGTATCGTTCAAACAGAGCTCTTCCTCAACCAGGCAAACCCCATTGCCAGTGCTGAGTTTCCCGTCAATGAGAATGCAAATCCCTCAAAGATGGTCATCGGACAGGAACGCGATGCCATCAACCACCCCGGATTCGAATCCTTTGACGGGGAAATAGCCAGACTACTCATCTACAGGCGCCCACTCAGTGAGGACGAGTTAAAAAGGACCCTCCAGCATCTGCTCACGGCCTATGGCATCAAGGTCGATGCCGAGTAGAGATGCTGCGCGGGCAACTAGGCAAACTGCCCAAGGAAGCGCATGTCGTTCTCAATGAGCAGGCGGATATCCTTGATGCCCCATTTGATCATGGCAAGGCGATCAATCCCCATACCGAAGGCAAACCCAGTGACTTTTTCCGGTGAAAAAACGTCATCACCACGCACTTCGCACAGAGACTCAAACACGGCCGGATCCACCATGCCACAGCCTGCAATTTCAATCCATTTTGGCTCCTGGCCTTTCGCGTGGAGCTTGATATCGATCTCAAAGCTTGGCTCAGTAAACGGGAAAAAGTGAGGCCGGAAACGCACCTCCGTCTCGTCCCCGAACATGCTGCGCAGAAAAAACTCCAGAGTTCCTTTCAAGTCACCCAGGTTGACATCGGTATCGACATAGAGGCCCTCGAGCTGGTTGAAGACAGACAGGTGAGTGGCATCGATCTCATCCCGCCGGTATGCTGAGCCGGGTGCTATGATGCGCACCGGCGGAGTTGCCTTCTCCATGGTCCGGATTTGGACACTGGACGTGTGTGTGCGCAGCAACTTGCCACTATCGAAGTAAAACGTGTCTTTCTGATTACGGGCAGGGTGATCCTCGGGGGTGTTGAGCGCGTCAAAACAATGGAATTCGGTCTCAATCTCAGGTCCATCGGCAAGGGCAAAACCCATCCGGCGCAATATCTGGATAGCTCGGTCCCTGACCTGGGTAAGCGGGTGAATGACACCGGCTGGAAGAGGCCTTGAGGGAAGGCTCAGATCAATTCCCTCTACGGACTTACGGTCAGCCTCATCGGCTAGCGTGCTTTGCTTCTCGTCAATGGCAGCGGTGATGGCCTGCCGGGCAGCATTGAGAAGCTGGCCCATCTTGGGCTTGTCTTCCTTGGAGAGGTCCTTCATGCCGGCTGCTGCCGTTGTAAGCCGCCCCTTTTTGCCAAGGAAAGCCACCCGGGCATCATCGAGGGACTTCTCATCACTGGCGGCAGCGATGGCAGCAAGTGCATCAGCCTGGATTGATTCGATTTCCTGATTCATCAGTGGCGACGATTTACGGGAATATCGGGCCCAGGGCAATCGCCAAATTCGTAGAGTCCCCACAAGGACTCATTACTCCTCGCCCAGATCCGCTCTGCTGATGATGTAGTGAGCTCCGCAGCGCGGGCAATTGATGGTAAGTTTCTCCTCCCCTTGAAACAAGTCATCGGGCCGCGAGCGCCACGAGGCCAGAGTGGGCAGAATCCTTTCCTTGCTGCAGCCACAGTGAAAGTGGAACTTCCGCGTCTCAAGCACCTTGGTTTGCTCGATCCCGGAAATATCGACCACTTGCCTTGCATCGACCTGATCGAACCATTCCTCGTCGTAATCGGGCTGGGCAGCCAGCAAGGCGTAGTTTTCATCATCCAGACGGAAACACTTGGCTGGTCTCTGCTCACTTTGCCGGTAGAAGTGCTCCACCCAGTCAATCGGATCATTGGTCTCCAGATCAACCGTGGTTGTGCGTGGCTCCTGGCCCGGCACACTGGTCTGGCTATAGAACATGTTTCGATCCGGCTCCCGAATGTCCTTGGTAAAAAGACGACCGGTCACATTTTCAAAAGTACTACTCCCGGTGACAAAATAATTCACTCTTGGCGCGCGCAAGTTGACCGTCCAGGCGATGGTCTCGGCCCAGGGTCTTGCGGTCAAATGCAGGGTCAATACTGCCAGCAAATCCTTGAGCGTGTTATCCATCCTGGTCTCATAGCGCAAGTTCTGATCCATGAGGTGCAGGTAATAGCCTGTGAAAACAGATGTGAACTGCCCCCTCACCAGCAGACAGTTGCGATGACGTATGAAGATCGACTCGACCTTGGTGAAGTCTTCAACCGGCTGCATGGATTCCTCACTCATGAAAAAAGATTTTCTGGGTGGCCGTTTTCTAGACACAGTTCATCAAACTTCAACCTGAAAACATGGATCTCAGGGAAAAACAAGCACAGCCATGAACGCCAATCAGGCCCACCGAGGATCACGGAGGGCCTGAGAGGGACAGGGCTGGAGAGAGCCCTTTAGTTAACGGTGATGGTTTTGGGCTCGGCCTTGGCGCGATGGGGTATTTGTATGTAGAGAATACCGTTTTCGAGCCTGGCCTGAATGTTGTCGCTGTCCACTTCGTCTGGAATTTTCAAACGACGTTCCTGCTTGCCGAGGAAACTACGCCCCTCATCCTCGGTATGGGCCACGATGCGTAAAACGCCCTCCTCGACACTGAGCTTAACCTCCTCCTTGGTGAAACCGGGAAGTTCAAGCCGCAGTTTCAAGCCCTGCTCGTCATCACTGAGTGCCTCAAGGCTGCCGCGGTCCTGCAGGGCAAGCCCCGAGCCATGGCGACTGCCTGGGTAAGTGGGTCCGAAGGTGCTGTTCACCAGGCGGTTGAGCTCACTGAAGAGCCCGTTGCTGAATGGATAATAAGTAGTCATAATAGTGGGTTGTTGGTTACTGATACGGTGTTGTTCGGTTATCATAGTTGCAATCTGTATGCCAAAGCGCCTTTGTTATACTTATATCACTCTATTTGTGCGTCTTACCTCATTGATTACAACTCAAACCCAACACAAAAAAACATCGATAGCGTCAATATGTCACACAAAATTGTCCCACCTGGACATTTCATCCTAAAAAAAAAACGGTCACCGGAAATCCGGTGACCGTTGTAAGTTGCTTATTTTAGCTCTATCCGCTTAGGCAGTGGCAGGCGCCTTCTTGTCGAGGGCTGCCTTGGCCTGCTCAACGATACTGTTGAAGGTATCGATGTCGTGCACGGCAAGATCGGCAAGGATCTTGCGATCCACCTCGATGTTGGCGGCCTTGAGGCCTTCAATAAAGCGGGAATAAGTCAGGTCCTGAGCCCGGACACCAGCACTGATACGCTGGATCCAGAGGCGACGGAACTGACCCTTGCGCTTCTTGCGGTCGCGATACTCATACTGGTAAGCCTTGCGGACGGCGTCCTTGGCATATTTGTAGAGTTTCGAGCGGAAGCCGCGGAATCCTTTGGCGCGCTTGAGAATGCGCTTCCGGCGTTTGCGGCTGGCTGGGCTATTGGTTGCTCTTGGCATGTTTCTGTATTTTGGAACGGACGGTTCTTTTCACACCCCCCGCAGTCTCGTCCATTCGGTCCCGGTTCTCTGTTTTCCAGATGCGCCGGGAAGGCTGCGTAGGGGCCGCTCGTGTTGCGAGCGGTTGGCGTTGGCCGCCGTGATTCTCAATGATTAGGCAAAGGGAAGGGAAGCCTTGACGGCTTTCATGTCTGCATCGGATACGAGAGTTGCCTTACCCAGATTGCGCTTACGCTTCTGGTTCTTCTTGGTAAGAATGTGGCGTTTCCCTTGCTTCCGGCGCAGAATCTTCCCTGTGCCCGTCACCTTGAATCTTTTGGCGACGGCCTTACGGGTCTTTGCTGTACCTTTTGATTTGGCCATGGGGCGGCGAAACTAGCGGGGATGTGCGCTTTTGCAAGACGATTTTTTGCTTTTTCCAAGTCTCAGCACCATGAGTGAGCGTGCTTGTCATGCCAAGCCGGCCGGAAGCGAGCTCAGCGGCCGCGGGCGGCGATTCCCATGAGCGCATAGGTAAGTTTCGCCGCAGTGTACGCGCATGCGTGCAGCTCAGCCCGGGGTGCGAGCTCAACCACATCAAGACCCAGTATGCGCCGCTTTTGAGCCACATTGCGGCACACGGCAAGAGCTTGCCACCAATCCAGCCCCCCGGGCTCGGGAGTGCCTGTGGCGGGCATCAGCGAGCTATCCAGGCCATCCACATCAAAGGTCAGGTAAATATTGTCCGGGAAATCCGGGGGCAGAATACTCGCGGGAATCCCCTGCTCACAGAGCTCGCAGGCGTCCAGATGAGTAATGCCGTGGCAGGCGCGATAATCGATTTCCTCCATGCAGAGGTTACGGACACCGATTTGGCAAACCGGCACTCCCAGCTCATGGATGCGGCGCATCACGCAGGCATGGCTGTATGAACTTTGCTCGTAAGTATCCCTGAGATCAGCGTGAGCATCAATCTGCACCACCCCAAAATCCTGACGTAACTCATGCAGAGCCTCAACGGGTGCAAGTGTAAGTGTGTGTTCCCCACCCAGAAGGACAGGAATCTTCCCCGCCAGGTAGACCGGAGTGCAGGCCGCGCGAATATTCGCCAGGCAAGCGCTCACTTCCCCAGAGCAATCAATCGGCCCAGTTGTGTGAATTCCATGCTCGCCGGGGCAGGACACCCCATCCCAGGCCTCCAACTGATAGGAAGCCTCGACAATGGCCTCCGGACCTTTGGCGGCACCCACGCCATAGGAGACACTTTTCTCCAGCGGCACCGGGATGACATGAAAGAGAGCATCATGGGCGTCAGACTGGGCAAATTCCGAGGAGAGAAAATGAGACATGGCTTAAGAAAGGCGATCGCGATAGTCAGGGTAACCAAATTGGCGGTCGATGACAATGCGATCTGATTGTGGGCAGTAGCGACCAATAGCCGGATGGTTGATGCCGTTGAAGTGATTTGTTTTCACCATGGAGTAGTGCGCCATATCGGTAAAGATGAGCCTGCTACCGATCTGCAGCGGGGCATCAAAGGACCATTCGCCGATGACATCCCCTGCCAGACAGGTTGTGCCTCCCAGTGTGTAGGTATGTTTTTTCTCACCCGCCATGGCTCCACCGATGATGTCGGGGCGATAAGGCATTTCCAGAACATCCGGCATGTGTGCTGTTGCAGAAGTGTCCAGAATGGCGATTTTATGGCCACTGGACTCAAAGATATCCATGACACTTGCTACCAGATAGCCGGTATTGAGTGCCACCGCTTCCCCTGGTTCGAGATACACTTCCAGGCCGTAGGTATTCCTGAGGTGGCGGACAAGCTCGATGAGCAACGCGGCATCATAGTCCGGCCGCGTGATGTGATGCCCCCGCCACAGTTAAGCCACTTGAACTTGTGAAGCAGATCGCCAAACTTTGCCTCCACATGCTCGAGGGTGCGAGCAAGGGTATCAGCATTTTGCTCGCACATGGTGTGGAAATGCAGCCCATCCAGACCCTGTAGAATTTCGGGACCGGCTGCATTGAGATCCGCGGCGCAGACGCCAAAGCGCGTGCCCTCGCAACACGGGTTGTAAATCTCAGTCTCCACCTCGGAGTATTCCGGATTGATCCTGATACCGAAGGATGCCGTGGTGTCATGTTCCGAAGCCAGATGCTGGAATCGCCGCCACTGACTCAGGCTGTTGAGGGTGATATGGTGGCATTGTTGGCGCAGGGCTTCCATCTCCTCGTCACCATAGGCCACAAAATAAGCGTGCACTTCCCCACCGAATTTCTCCAACCCAAGCCTCGCCTCATTCAATGAGCTGGCAGTAGTACCCTGGAGCACCTTCGCGATCTGAGGAAATGTCGACCACATGGCGTAACCTTTGAGCGCAAGGATGATCTTCGCACCGGAGTTGCCCTGGACCTCGTCCAGAATGGAGAGATTTGAGGCCAGAAGACCTTCGTCCACCAGAAAGCAAGGAGTGGGGATCTCCTCCCTGCCACATATTTCCTCAATGCTGTAAGACATCGCTCCGGGGAGAACTGCTAGGGATTGTGCTTGAGAAGCTGATCGAGGAACGGAGCCCCATCAACCACGTCCCATGGCAAGCCGTACTCATTAAGAGCCTCCATGAAGGGATCGGGATCGTGCTGCTCCATATTGTAGACCCCCGCCTTGTCCCAGTGACCGTCGAGAATCATCTTGGCCCCAATCATGGCGGGAACACCGGTGGTATAACTGATAGCCTGCGCTCCGGTCTCCCGGTAGGCCTCCTGGTGGTCACATACATTATAGATGTATTTCTGCAGGCGTTTACCATCCTTGACACCGTCAAACACACAACCAATGCAGGTCTTGCCCTTGGTGAGCGGACCCAAAGATGCCGGGTCGGGCAGCACTGCCTTGAGAAACTCAAGGGGAGCGATTTGCTGCCCCTGAAACTCGATAGGTTCAATGGAGGTCATGCCTACATTTTGCAGCACGTTGAGATGATTGATATAATTCTGCGAGAAGGTCATCCAAAAGCGCAGACGCTTCACACCTCTGATGTGCTTGCAAAGGGATTCCATTTCCTCGTGGTAGAGCAGGTAAATATCTCGAGTGCCAACCTCTGGATGAGGAAAGTCAAAAGGCTGGCTCACCTCAAGGGGTGCCGTTTCGCGCCATTGCCCCTCCTGCCAGAATCTGCCCTTGGCGGTGATTTCACGGATGTTGATCTCAGGATTGAAGTTGGTAGCGAAGGGCAGCCCATGATCACCCGCATTGGCATCGATGATATCCACCGTGTGAATCTCGTCAAAGAAATGCTTCTGGGCGTAAGCACAGAAAACATTGGTAACTCCGGGGTCAAAACCTGATCCAAGCAACGCGGCAAGCCCGGCATCCACAAAGCGCTGGTGGTAGGGCCATTGATACTCATAGGAAAATCGCGGATCATCCTTCGGCTCGTAGTTGGCCGTATCCAGATAGCGCACCCCGGCCTGCAAGCATGCCTCCATGAGTGTCAGATCCTGATACGGGAGAGCCACATTAATAAGGATGTCAGGCTGAATCTTTTCCATCAGCGAAACCACCGCACTGACATCGTCCGCATCAATCTCCGCCGTTTGCACAGGATAATCGATACTGGCGGCGATGGCATCACATTTTGCCAGGGTCCGTGATGCCAGAATGATCTTGCCAAAGGTTTCAGGGATTTGGCTGCACTTGTGAGCTACAACGCGGCCGACACCGCCGGCACCGATAATAAGTGTGGTTTTCATCATGGTTGGATTATGGGTTTGCCTGCCTATACATTGGGCGATTCGAAATAGGTGTAGCCACCGATGCTTTCACGATAGGCGCTCATGAATTCACGCCTTTGTGCGGGAGTTATCCTGCCCTCTTCCACGGATCTTTCCGCAAGGGAGCGAAAGCGCTCCACAAGGTCCTTGGGGTCGTATTCGACATATGAGAGCACATCGGCAACAGTGTCACCCGCAAGCTCTCGGAAGTATTGGACCTTTCCGTTTTTGAGGCCAACACTCACCACATTGGTATCGCCTAACAAGTTATGAAGATCACCCAATGTTTCCTGATAGGCACCAACGAGAAAAACGCCAAGCAAGTAGTCCTCGCTCTCCCTGAGCTCATGCAGTGGTATGTGGTTCTGATGTTCCCCATTGATGATGAAATTATCAATGCGCCCATCACAGTCACAAGTGATGTCAGCAAGTGTTGCCCTGGCAGTGGGCTCTTCGTTGAGCCGGTGAATCGGCATGACCGGGAAAAACTGATCAATGGCCCATGAATCCGGCAGCGATTGAAACAGGCTGAAATTGCCATAATACACATCCAGGAAGGGATTACCATGGGCAAGCTCCTCGGGCAGATCATCTTCATCGACGACAAGCTCCCTGATGCGATTAATAATTTTCACAAAGAGAGAACTGCAATAAGCGCGCTCAACAAGGGAAACATTGCCGTGGCGGAAGAGTGAGAATATCTCGTTGCGGAAATAGTTGGCATCGTTGTAACACTCCTGAAGATTGTCTGAATCGAGAAATTCCTCAACCTCGGCAAGCTTGAGCAGGTAGGGGTGAGGATCCTCGGGGAGGGCCTGAGGGGTGAAATCCAGTGAGGGGCTGTTGACATCAAGTATATTGAAGATCAGTACCGAGTAGTAAGCGGAGACGGCCCGCCCTGACTCACTGATGATGGTGGGATGCGCGGTATTGGTTTCATCACATACGGTTTTGACCACGTCAATGATGTCTGCGGCATACTCCTTCGTGCCGTAATTACGGCTGTTGTTGCTACTGCTCGACGAACCGTCGTAGTTAATCCCCAGACCCCCGCCGATGTCGAGCAAGCCCATGGCAGCGCCCATTCCGATGAGTTCGGTGTAGATGCGGGTCGCCTCGGTGGCTGCCTCACGAATCGCCCTGATATCGGGCACTTGCGAACCCTGATGGTAATGGAGCAAGCGCAAGTTACCCAGCTTGTCGTGCCTGCGCAGTGTATCAACTGCATTGATGATTTGATTGGCAGTGAGGCCAAAGACACTCTGCTCTCCACCTGAACGTGACCAGTGACTGTTGTTGGAGGTACTGAGCTTGGCACGAATACCGATCATGGGCTCCACTCCAAGGACCTCGGCTCGATCCAGGATGTGGTCCAGCTCGCCCGGCATCTCAACGACCAATATGGTTTGCAGGCCCATCTGCAGGCTCTGCAGGGCAAGGTCGATGAACTCCTGATCCTTGTAGCCGTTGCAAATGATATAGGCCTCGGGATCGTGCATGTAGGCAAGGGCCGCCAAGAGTTCCGGCTTGCTTCCCGCCTCGAGGCCGAAATGGTACTTTTCCCCGAAGTGGGTGATTTCCTCAATGACCTGCTGCTGTTGGTTCACTTTCACGGGGTAAACCCCCCGGTAACAGCCCTGGTAATCGCTCTCGGCGATCGCCTCGTTGAACGCCTCGTTAAGTTTGGCGATTCTCTCCGCGAGGAGATCATGAAAGCGCAGCAATAATGGCGGATCGAGTCCTCGCTCACGTATGCCCGAGACAATCTCGGCTATGCTCGCCTTGACCGTGTCGTTCTCCCAAGGCAAATGGATCGAGAGATCCCCATCATCACGGATACTAAAAAGTCCGTTGGCCCATCGGTCAACGCCGTACAATTCGTTGGCTTGCTGTATGCTCCAAGAAACAGGCACATGCGAATCATTCATGATTGGAAAATTGAGAATCGTCAGACAGACATTCTAAGGCTGTGTTGAGAAGGTGGCTTGTAGTTTGGTTTTCGAATCTTGAACAGCACTTTTCCTCCTTCAGGCAATTTTATTGGAGCGGAATACGGACGCCGGAATAGGGCGAAAAGAGCTATTTGCGCCCCCCCGCAACCCGATTCGGCTGCGCGTTTTTCGTTGACATAAAGTGCCTCGGGCAATATCTGCCATACAGGTCAATGCCTTCTCTGGAGAGATTGATGAGCGCATATGTTTGCGCCTGCCACAACTGCCAAAAACAGTGAAAGCCGTCACCTGAAAAAGAAGTGCATCTTGATCTCTAACATAGACTATACACTACAACCATGATCCATCCATCGACCGAGCTGCGGCTCGTTGACCCCGTGATTGGCTACGGCGTTTTCGCCACTGAATTCATCCCCAAGGGCACTATGCTCTATGTGCAGGATGAACTTGAAATCAGGATATCTCCTGAAGACTACCAACGCATGCACCTCGCGTGCAGAACAACCCTGGATAAATACTCATTCATTGATCCCGGCGGGGCCCGCATTCTAAGCTGGGATTTTGCCAAATACGTCAATCACCGATGTGATTGCAACTCCATGAGTACGGGCTGGGGCTTTGAGATCGCCTTGGAGGATATTTACCCGGGTGATGAAATTACGGATGAATACGGGCTTTTTAATCTGGAATATGATATGCCGGTTTCCTGCTCCTGTAACAACTGCCGCACGGTGGTCAAGCCAGACGATATTGATTCCTACGCCAGTAAATGGGACCGGAGAGTGAAGCGTGCCATGCTTAAATTCGACAAAGTACACCAGCCTCTCTTGCCCCACATGCCTGGTGATGTCTTGGATAACGTTACGGCTTTTTTGAACGGCGAGTCCCCTTATCTCTCCGTGTCGAGACTCAAACTCGCACCAAGTCCACAGGCAACTCAGCATGCCATCATGAGCTGAGCACTGCAGAACCGGACATGGTGCACACAGTCTTGACGAACACGCTGCTCTGACCTCTAAATCCAGAGCATGCGCACACTCATTAAACACGCCTTGCAGAGCGAGGAGGCCTCGGAAACCATCACCGTCAAGGGCTGGGTTCGAACGCGCCGCGACTCGAAGGACTTTTCCTTTCTGGAGATCAACGATGGTTCCTGCCTCGCCAACATCCAGTGCGTTGCCGACGCCGGCATACCGGGCTACGACGATGTGGCGAAAATGACCACCGGGGCAGCCGTGGGCATTAACGGCAAGCTGGTGCAATCCCCGGGCAAGGGCCAGAGCTGGGAGATCCACGCCACCGCCATCGAGCTCATCGGCGAG
>CAYXEC010000009.1:17001-37757 GCA_964463855.1 uncultured Verrucomicrobiales bacterium
CCCGCTGCAGAAAAAAGGCCACACCCCGGAATTCCTGCGCTCCATTGCACACCTGAGGCCGCGTGCCAACCTCTATGGCGCCATGTTCCGCATGCGCTCCCGCATGGCTCAGGCCGTGCACCGTTTCTTTGACGAGCGGGATTTTACTTACGTGCACACGCCCATCATCACCAGCTCGGACTGCGAGGGCGCAGGTGAGCTCTTCCACGTGACAACTCACAACCCATACCACGGGGAGAATAGCCCAGCGGCCGACCGTGAGGGAGGGCAAGCTCCAGCCGCCGACCGTGAGGGAGGGCAAGCTCCAGCCGCCGACGGTGCAGCGCAACTGGGAGGAGGGCAAGCCCCCACCCCAGAGAATGATTTCTTTGGCAAGGCCGCCTACCTCACCGTCAGCGGCCAGCTTGAGGGCGAAGCCTTTGCCACGGCACTCTCCAACATCTACACCTTCGGCCCCACCTTCCGGGCGGAAAACTCCAACACCTCACGCCATGCCTCCGAGTTCTGGATGATCGAGCCGGAGATGGCCTTCTGTGACCTCGAGGGTGACATGGACCTCGCCGAGGAATTCACCCGCTATCTCGTCAACGACACCCTGAAGAACAACGAGGGTGATCTCGACATCTTCGCCCGCTTTGTGGACAAGGGCCTCATGGATCGGCTGCGCTTCGTCGCGGAAAAACCCTTCCAGCGCGTTTCCTATACCGAGGCGGTGAGCATTCTCGAAAACAGCGGTCGCAGCTTCGAGTATCCCGTCTCATGGGGGGTCAACCTGCAGTCCGAGCACGAGCGTTACCTCACCGAGGAACACTTCAAGTGTCCGCTCACCGTCTACGATTACCCCAAGAGCGTGAAACCCTTCTACATGCGTACCAACGAGCCCGATGAGCAGGGGCGTCTGACCGTCACCGCCATGGACCTGCTCGTTCCCGGTATTGGCGAGATCATAGGCGGCGCCCAGCGCGAGGAACGCATCGACATCCTGCGCAGCAACATGCTGGAAGAGGGACTCAGCCTGGATGACTACGGCTGGTTTCTCGATCTGCGCAAATATGGAACCTGCCCTCACGCAGGCTTCGGCATGGGCTTTGAGCGGATGCTTATGTTTGCCACCGGAATGAAAAACATCCGTGATGTCATCCCATTCGCCCGAACCCCGGGTCATTGTGAATTCTGACATATGTCTTTCATGAGGCCTTGCCTATCCGCAAAAAAGCCTGTTCATCCTGCAAATCCTGTCTAGAAACACATCATGATCGTTCAACCAAAAATCCGCGGCTTCATCTGCACGACTTCACACCCCGATGGCTGTGCCGCCAACGTTCAGGAACAAATCGATTTCGTCAAAGCCCGGCCCGGGATCGAAAACGGCCCCAAGAGTGTGCTCGTCGTGGGTGCATCCGCTGGTTACGGACTCGCCTCACGTATTGTTCCCGCATTTGGCTCGGGGGCCAACACCCTCGGCGTCTTCTTTGAAAAACCGGGAACCGAGACACGCCCCGGGTCCGCCGGTTGGTATAATTCCGCGGCATTTGAGAAAGCCGCCGCTGCCGAGGGCCTCTTTGCCAAATCACTCAATGGCGACGCCTTTTCCCATGAGCTCAAGCAGCAGGCCATTGACATCATTAAAAACGAGATGGGAGGCAAGGTGGATCTCGTCGTTTACTCACTGGCATCACCCCGCCGCACGGACCCCGACACCGGTGAGGTCTATGGCTCCGTACTCAAGACCACCGGAGGGGATTACACCAACAAGACCCTCAACACGGACAAGGGGGAAGTATCGGAGGTTACCATCGGGGCCGCCACTGAGGAGGAAATCACCAACACCATCAAGGTCATGGGTGGCGAGGACTGGGAACTCTGGATCAACGCCCTGGCGGATGCCGGCTGCCTCGCTGAAGGGGTCAAGACCGTGGCTTACTCCTACATCGGCCCCAAACTCACCTGGCCCATCTACACCGACGGCACTATCGGCGCCGCCAAGAAGGATCTCGAGCGCGCCAGTGCCGCCATCAACGCCAGACTCAGCGAGTCCCTGGGAGGCAGCTCTTATGTCTCGGTCAACAAGGCACTCGTGACCCAGGCATCCTCCGCCATCCCCGTCGTTCCGCTCTATATCTCCATCCTTTACAAGGAAATGAAAGCCAAGGGCCTGCACGAGGGCTGTATTGAGCAAATCCAGCGCCTTATGGCGGATCGCCTCTATTCAGGAGACCTGCAGCTCGATGAAGCGGGCCGCATCCGTGTCGATGACTGGGAAATGCGTGACGATGTCCAGGAGGCGGTCGCAAACTCGTGGGAGAGCATCTCCAACGACAACTTCAACGAATTGGCCGACTTCCAAGGCTACAAGGATGATTTCCTCAAGCTCTTCGGCTTTGGCATCGCGGGTGTGGACTACAACGCAGACACCGATACAGCCACTGCCCCCTCGTCACTGGCCTGACTTTGCATAGTCCAGCCATGGCACCACCAACCAATCAAACCATCATTATGAAACCAACCACCAAACTGCGCCTGCCAGGCATCATCGCCATGGCAACCTGCGCCATCCTGTTCGCTGCCTGCAGCGAGAAGAAAACCACCGAAACCGAGACACCGGAGCAAACCCCTCAAGCCAGCGCGGAACCAGAGCTTCCAGCTGCTCCCACCGACACGCTGGAGAGCCTCACCGACGAGCTCATTGTGCAATTACACCAGTATGCGGACACTGTTCTCTCCGTTCAGGATGAGCCCACCGCGCAGGAAGCAGCGGGCAGGCTCGACGGCATTGCGGAGGCCATTGGCGACATCGCCGCCCGTATGGGCGAGCTCGATACTCCTGACGAGGCCACCAACACCGCTGTGGATGAAAAAATGAAAAATGCAGGCATGGGCATCAAAGAGAAAATGCAATCGGCAGGCCAGACTTTGTCTGACCCGAAAATCGCCGCCATCCTCATTCCTGCCATGCAAAAATTCGGCATCCGCATGGCCGAGCATGAGCAAACCTTTATGCGTTTCGGCAAGAAAAAGGAACAAGCCCCTCCGGCATCCGAACCCGCATCTCCAAAATCAACCACCGAGGCTCAAGCTGATCCTACCCAACCATAAAATATGAAACCAAAGAACAAACTGCGCCTCTCAAGCATTGGCGCCATCGCCATTACCTCCATCTTTCTCGCATCCTGTGGAGAGAAGAAAGATACCGAAGCAGGTGCCGAAGCTCCCGAAGCTGTAGCCGAGAAACAAGACACCGCAGAGAGCCTCACTGATGAGCTGATCGGGCAAATCAACCGGTTCGCCGACACCATGATATCAGCCAAAGACAAGGCTGCTGCAGAAGCCGCTGTCATTGAGCTGGGCAAAGTGGCTGATGATATCGCAAATATCGCTTCCCGCATGAGCAAGCTGGAAACACCAGGCAAAGACATACGCACCGGCATTTACAAAAAAATGAACGAAGCAGGTCAGGCTGTGGGGCAAAAACTCATGGCTAATATGGAGGGCATTATGAACAATGAGGAACTGGCCAACATCATCGGACCTGCCCTCATGGATTTTCAGGCTAAAATGGAAACTCATGGAAAAGAATTCCAGCGCTTTGGCCTTGAAAAAGAAGCTCCCGAAGAGGCTCCCGCGCCTGCCGGGGATGCACCCGCTGAGAGCGCACCCACCGGGGAGGCACCTACTGAAGAAGCTCCCGCTGAAGAGTCTCCCGCTGAGGAAGCACCCGCAGCGCAATAACGGCCTAGCTTATCAGGCAATCAGGGCATATGCCCAACCATCCATGATGAAGCCCAAGACCCACTTGCTCCTGCTGAGCATCGGTGCCATCGCCACTACCTCCATCTTCTTCGCTTCCTGCGGGGAAAAGAGAGACCCAGAGGCTGGGGCCGGCACCAATGCTCCAGAGGTTGAAACTTACGAGGTTGACGCCGAAAATCAAGCAATGGCCGAGAGCCTCACCGATGAACTCATCACCCAGCTCAATGAGTTCGCCAACGCGATGTTATCAGCAACAGACAAAGCCACGGCCGAAGCAAGTGCGGAGAAACTCGGTATTGTCGCTGATGCCATTAGTGATATCGCCTCACGCATGAATAACCTCAAGACCCCCGACGAAGCCACCCGCACCCGCCTTCATAAAAAAATGGTCAAGGCCAACCAGGCCATAGAACAAAAGCTCAGTGCCAACATGCAGAACATCATGAACGATGAGGAATTGTCCAACATCATAGCACCGGCGTTGATGGAATTTCAGGGCAAAATGCCAGCCCACGAAAATGCATTTAATCGCCTCGGTCTGGGCAAGCATCGCGCCAGGTAAGCACCTGCTGAAGAGTCTCCCGCTGAGGAAGCACCCGCAGCTGAGTAACAATTTCATTACCTGTCGTTTTGTATGAAACCCTACCGCCCGGCAGTGCCGGGCGGTTTTTTTAGCCCGCCGTTTGTCTTTCCATCGCTGGCAAACGCGCTAGCATAAACGCTATGCCCGCCAAGGAACGCGCCGATACCCTGCTTGTTGCCAGAGGTCTCTGTGAATCACGCGAGCTCGCCAAGCGCCTCATCCTCGCGGGAGAAGTCCTCAGCGGCACGACCGTAGTGGCAAAACCAAGCACCAAAATCCCCGTCGATGCTGAGCTCAGCATCAAGGAAAGGCCCAAGTACGTTGGCCGTGGTGGGCTCAAGCTGGAGGGCGCCCTGGACAGCTTTCAGGTGGATCCCAGCGGCATGACCTGTCTGGATGTGGGCGCCTCTACAGGTGGCTTTACCGACTGCTTGCTACAGCGGGGTGCCGCCAAAGTGCACGCTGTCGATGTGGGCACCAATCAACTGGTGTGGAAGCTGCGCAATGATCCGCGGGTCATCGTCAAGGAGCAGTTCAATGCCCGCCACATGACTCCGGAGGACATTGGTGAACCCATCGATCTGGCAGTCACCGACGTGTCCTTCATCTCGCTCACGAGAATACTGCCGCCGATGTTCGCGACCCTCAAACCGGAGGGCCAGATCATCTGCCTGATCAAGCCTCAGTTTGAACTCGAGCGCGAGGACATCGGCAAGGGCGGCATTGTCAGGGACCCGGAGCTGCACCAGAGGGCAGTGGATAAAATCAGGCAATTTGTGGTCGAGGAATGTGGCCATCAGTGGATGCAATGCATCGACTCGCCTATTGAGGGAACGGATGGCAACAAAGAGTTCCTCGCCCTGCTGCGCCCGTGATTGCTCGCGCGCCTGTCCGTGCTGATGAGCTACCGGGCCAGGGCTTCACTCCTCACCAAAGGATTCCAAACGCGTGAGAAGCTGGCTGAGCGGCAGCCCGACCACGTTGTCGTAGTCACCACGGACCTCCTGAATGATCATCTCACCGTGTTCCTGCACCGCGTAGGATCCTGCCTTGTCCATCACATCAACTTTCTCCATGTAGCTACTGATCAATTCATCGTCGAGCTCCCTGAAGACCACCTCGGTAATGGTGTGAAAACACTCAACATCATTTCCACGGGCAATGCAAACACCCGTGCACACCTGGTGTGCCCTGCCGGAGAGTTTCCTTAGCATGGCCTTCGCCTCCGCCTCGCTCCGCGGTTTGCCGAGCGGGGTCTGGTCAACATAAACAAGGGTATCTGCCCCAATCACCGTTGCCTGTGGATGATACCTGGCAACATCCAGTGCCTTAAGTCTGGCATTCTCCTCGCACAACTGTGCCAGGGGCATGGATGCATCATGCAGCTCCTCAGCAGGAGACGGGATAACCTCAAATGTGAGACCCGCCTTGGCAAGCATCTCCCGCCGGCGCGGTGACCCAGACGCAAGGATCAGTCGTGCCGGCATTTTGTTCAACTCCAGGCTCAAAACCTCTATGCAGCGGATCTCAACAGAGCCACGAGAACACCCTGGATGACCAGCTCATGTGCCGGCACAAGGTCAGGGTAGTTTTCATTCTCTGCGTGGAGGAAAGGTCTGCCGTTTTCAATGACGTAACGTTTGAGCGTGGTCTCACCATCGATGAGGGCGGCGACGATGTCACCTCTGCGTGGCTCGCGAAACTCAAGCACGACGGTATCCCCATCACAGATATGGGCATCGATCATGGAGTCACCTCGGACCTTGAGAGCAAAAGTGCGTGCGTTGCCCCTTAGCCCCAGGGAGCGGATGTCAATGGAGAGACATCCCTCCTTCTCTGTCTCCACATCCTGCGCCATGCCAGCCGCGATATTGCCATAGATGGGAATATCCACGATTTCCTCGCGCTCCATCTCCTCGGGAAATCCGATGCCGCAGGCCTTGTTGGCTTTTCTGACAATGACCCCTTTGTTCTCCAAAGCGCGTAGGTGGCTGATGGCTGCTGTCTGACTGGCAAAGTTGAAGTGGTACTGAATATCACGGGTGGAGGGCATATAACCTTCCACGCGTTGGGTTTCCTTGAGATAATCGAGGACCTCCTGTTGGCGTTTGGTGAGCTGGACGTTGGACATGATATGAGGTGGGTATGAGTTGGATGGATGGTTGGATGTATCAGAGCCGGGGAGGCAGGCAACTGATTGTATGAACAGTGTTCTCGGGAACATTAAACGCTCTCGCGTCCCATGCAAAGCAAAAAGTTACAGCCAGGAATGGAAGAAACCATATTTTCACATCAATTGACTTTACTTAAGCCTCCTAATTTATTAACCTATCCTATGCAATAGGAGTTGTTGCTGCCATTGTGAAACAAAAAATAAAAGCGCCCATACCCCCAGCCACCGGTATCCTTGCTGGACTCTCCGAGGAGAAACGTGAATTGTTATGCGCTTACGGAGATTTCATAAACCTGGAGGACGGTCAGCAACTCATTGAAGAGTGCGAAAATCAGGATTGCTTCTACGTGCTAATTTCCGGTGTCCTGCAAGTGCACGCGGATCGGGACGGCCATTACACCCCCATTGCCGACATGGGGCCGGGTGACAGTATTGGCGAGATCAACTTGTTCGACCCGGGCAAGGCAAGTGCCTCAGTCATAGCTCACTCGCGCGCTCGTATCTGGAAAGTCACTCGATACAACTTCGAAACGCTTATACAGAGCAACTCCGAATTAGGGGAGCATCTACTCATTGCACTTGTCTCCATTCTCAGCCGGCGCATCCGTAATTTGAATGGGAAGTTTCTCACCGTGGAGAAATTCGTAAAATGCAAAAAAAATCAGCATAGTGAGTCTGAGCAATATCACCCCCAGGGCCTGCTTGAAGATATCTTCGAAGAAAATCGCGATTTATTGAAACGCTATGGAAACCTGGTTACAATAAATAGTGGATATTCGCTCATCAAGGAGGGCGAAAAACAGGATTCCTTTTACTTGGTGATTTACGGTGTCCTGCAAGTGCACGCGAATCGAAACGGTCATGACACCCCCATTGCCTATATGGGGCCGGGTGACAGTATCGGCGAGATCAACCTGTTCGACCCGGGCGAGGCAAGTGCCTCGGTCACAGCCCAATCGCGCGCCCAAATCTGGCAAGCCTCTCGTCACGACTTCGAAACGCTGATACAGAACCACCCGCAACTGGGGGAGCGCCTGCTGATTGCGCTTGTTTCCCAGCTCAGCCGACGCATCCGCAATTTGAATGAACATGTCCTGTCTGCGGAGAGAATCACAGGGTGGTTAAAAACAACGAGAATCCAAAAGCGGGATCTTGACCGGGGATCCGTGCAGGCATATCCCAGCAAGAGCGGGGGGGTTCTTGTTCAAGTTATTGAAAACGGCAAGGTCGTTCATCGATTTCGCTCGAATGAGATTATCAGCGCTGGCACACAATGACAAAACAGTGCCCACAAGAGCCGCCAATGTGAGTTTGCACGAGCTGAGCGGCAACCCATTGCCAGAGGTTTTTTAAACTGTTGCAAGCTGAGCGCCAGGCATGATCCGTCATGGATCAGTTGATGCATGAGGTCAGGGAGATTGATACCTGCCTAACATCATGAACACTATCTTATAGGAGACTTTCTCATGGCTCCAAACTGCAAAGCAAAAAGTTTTGCGAATTTGCTTCCCTTCCCTGCCATATTAGTTAGATTGCGATGATATATATAATGATTTCTACCCATCACCCCATGACCGAAGAATTCAGCACACCACAACTTCCCGCAACGGGACTTCTGCAAGGATTATCCAGTGAAGACCGTGGCTTTTTGAGCGGCTATGGGGAGTTCTTACCGGTTCACGCAGGGCAACGTCTGATCGAGGAGGGGGATGATCAGGATGCCCTGTATTTTGTGATCTCGGGTATCCTGCATGTTCATACCGACAAGGGCAACAAGCACACTCTCATCGCTCGCATTGGACCGGGTGAAAGCATTGGCGAAGTCAATATTTTTGACCCTGACAAAGCGAGTGCCTCGGTCACAGCACAGACATTCACCCAGATCTGGAAAGCCAATCGTCATGACCTTGAAGCTTTTGTGCAAGCCTACCCCGAGGTGGGAGGGCTCCTGCTTGCCGCACTGGCTAGCGAGCTGAGCAAGCGCATCCGCTACCTGAACGGAAAACTCCTCAACATGGAGGCGTTCTACAAAAACCTGTGGAGTGAAGTATAACTCCCGGCCCACTGACCGCGATAGGCACTGTTCATATAACACACACCATGACCGATCTCCTCAACATCGACCCGCAGTCATTATCAGGTGCCCTGTGTCTGTTGCTGGCATTGGCCATCGGTCATGCGATCGCCGATTTTCCCCTCCAGGGTATTTTTCTCTCAGAAGCTAAAAACCGGCACCTGCAAAAATCCCAACCGGTGAACACTAGAAGCCCCAAGGGGCTCTGGATTCAGGGCATGAACGCACACGCTCTCATTCACTGTGGTTTAGTCTGGCTCATTACCGGCTCCGTCATCCTGGGTCTGATCGAATTTGTGATCCACTGGATCATTGATTGTGCGAAATGCGAGGGCTGGATTGGATTCAACACCGATCAGCTTCTCCATTATTGCAGTAAGCTCACCTATGTGGCCCTGACCTATTACGGGATCATTGTCATTTAGAGAGTCAAGCCTCGGCTTGACTCTCTAAAAAACAAGAGCTCCGTCTCCGGAACTCCTGCTTGGATCAATAAAAGTGGCAGTGGGCTGTCTTACTCGGCACCGACAGCTGCCTGGATCAGCTCCAGAAAACTTTGTGGCTCCAGACTAGCTCCTCCGACGAGACCTCCATCGATGTCGGGCTGGGCGAGTAATTCACCGGCATTGTCCGGCTTCATGCTGCCTCCGTACTGGATGCGCACCTTGTCAGCGAGCTCTTGGCTGTAGAGGCCTGCAATAACTGAACGGCAGAAAGCGTGCGCTTCCTGCGCCTGCTCCACCGTTGCTACCACACCCGTGCCGATGGCCCAGACAGGCTCATAGGCAACCACAATTTCGCGCAAGTCCTTCTCATCGATATCGGCCAGACCCTCGGTAATCTGACTGCTAAGAACGTCCTCGAGTTTGCCGGATTCACGCTCCTGGAGTGTCTCGCCAATACAGAAAATGGGCTTGAGATTGGCCGCGCGCGCCTTCTTGATCTTGGCGTTGATAACATCATTGGTCTCGCCATAGAGCGTGCGCCTCTCACTGTGACCGATGATCACATAGCGAACATAAAGCTCTTTGAGCATCATAGTGCTGACTTCACCGGTGTAGGCACCATTGTCGTGCTCGGATACATTCTGGGCAGCGATGGATACCGCAGAGTTTGCATGCAAGGCACCCACAGCTGCAGGTATGGTCACAAAGGGAGGGGCAATGACAACGTCTGCCTCGTCAGTAAGGTTGTTGAGTTTGCCGGCGAAGGTGGAGAGGAAATCCTCGGCCTCCTTGGGACCGATGTTCATCTTCCAGTTGGCTGCAATGATTGGTTTGCGCATGATGTATGTTTGTTAGTTAGATTGGATAATAAAGAGTGGCTATACCTCTGAGAGAGCCGCCACACCCGGAAGTTCCTTGCCCTCGAGCAGCTCGAGTGAGGCACCTCCGCCTGTGGAAATAAAGCTCACCGAGTCACCGAGGCCGTATTTCTTGACCGCGGTCACGGAGTCACCCCCTCCGACGATGGAAAGCGCGTCACTGGCGGCAACCGCTTCGGCAACCGCCTTGGTGCCTGCCTCGAACGAGCCGATCTCAAAGACGCCCATGGGGCCGTTCCAAACGATGGTTTTAGCCTTCATGACCTCATCACAGAACTCTTTGATGGCGAGGTCGCCAATGTCGATTCCCTCCCAGCCATCCGGGATGCTGCCCCCATCTGCGTAGGGTGCTGTGACCTTGGTTTCAGCCCCATCTTTAAACTCACTGGTGATGCGGGTATCGGCAGGCAGCAGGAAGCGGGCTCCCTTTTGCTCAGCCAACCGGAGGATGTTGAGCGCGAGTTCCAGCTTGTCGTTCTCCACCAGGGAATCCCCCACAGCATGCCCCTGGGCCTTGCGGAAGGTGTAGGCCATGGCGCCACCGATAATGAAGGTGTCGGCTTTCTCCAACAGGGCGGTGATGACCTCGATCTTGTCACTGACCTTGGCCCCTCCCATGATGACAAGGAATGGTCTCTCAGGAGCTTCCAGTTTGTCACAGAGGAACTCGAGCTCTCGCTCGATGAGCAATCCCATCGCACTTTGGCAAACATGATGTGTCACACCCTCAGTCGAGGCGTGCGCCCGGTGCGCGGTTCCAAAGGCATCATTGACAAAAATCTCCGCATCCCCAGCAAGTAATGCCGCGAAGGCTGAATCATTCTCTTTTTCCTCGTTATGGAAACGGGTGTTCTCCAGCAACAAAACCTCGCCGGCTTGGAGCCCAGCGCGAGCCGCCTCCGTGGACTCACCGACACAGCTCTCGGCAAAGGCAACATGCTTGCCAAGCAACTCACCAAGGCGCAAGGCAGCGGGGCGCAATGAAAACCTCGGGTCAGGCTCACCCTTGGGACGTCCCAAATGTGAACACAGGATCAATTTGGCACCGCCATCGAGCAAGAGCTGGATACTTGGCAGGGCTGCCACAATCCGGGTGTCATCGGTGATTTCCCCTGCATCATTGAGAGGGACATTGAAATCAACACGCATCAGGACAGCTTTGCCCTTCACGTCGAGGTCGCGGATACTGAGTTTGGCCATGGGATGAAAAAAAAGGGGTATAAAGATCAGTGAGAGAAAAAAGGCGGGGAAAGTCACCCTCCCCCGCCCTAGGTTGAAAAACAGGTTCAGCTTAAAGAGAACCACCCAGCATGCCAAGGGCATCAGCTGCGCGGCATGAGTAACCCCACTCGTTGTCATACCAGGAGCAGACCTTCACGAAATTCCCCTCGAGAATCATGGTCTGGCCAGCGTCGAAGATAGAGCTGTGCGGGTTGCTGACAATATCCTGAAGCACCAGAGGATCCTCGGAATACTCGAGCACACCTTTCATGGGGCCTTCGGCAGCTGCCTTGAAGGCGGCATTGACCTCCTCGGCGGTGACCTCGGCTTTGAGGATGGCTGTAAAATCAGTAAGTGAACCAGTAGGCGTAGGCACACGGAAGGCACCTCCATTGAGCTTGCCCTTCATCTCGGGAATCACCTCGCCAATGGCACGGGCAGCTCCGGTGGAAGAGGGCACGATATTGACCGCGGCAGAACGCGCACGACGCAGGTCACTGTGTGGTGCGTCGAGAAGGTTCTGATCACCCGTGTAGCTATGAATGGTGCTCATGAAGCCCTTTTCGATACCCCATTTGTCATTGAGGACCTTTACCAGGGGAGCAAGGCAGTTCGTCGTGCAGGAGGCGTTGGAAACAATGTGGTGCTTGGCTGGGTCATACTGGTCTGCATTGATACCGAGACACATGGTCAGGTCGGGATCACTGGCAGGTGCAGAGATGAGAACTTTCTTGGCTCCAGCTTCAAGATGCTTGGAGGCACCCTCACGGGAACAGAAAAAACCGGTGGACTCGAGAACAACATCCACTTTCCACTCAGCCCAGGGAAGCACTGCCGGGTCGCGCTCAGCGGTGGCGTGGATCTTGTGCCCATCAACGATAATGTAATCATCGTCATAGCTGACATCAGCGCCGAACTTGCCCTGTGATGAGTCATATTTCAGCAGGTGAGCGAGGGTTTTGTTGTCCGTAAGGTCGTTGATGGCGACGACATTCTTAATTTCGCCATTCTGAGCAAGGGCGCGCAGTACACTGCGTCCGATGCGTCCAAATCCATTGATTGCGTAGTTAGCCATGGTGGTGTTTCCAGTTATTAATTCCGCCCTGCAGTAAGAGCGCGGGAGCCGGATTATGCTCGCCAGATTGCTCACGTCAACCCCTGCGTGAGCCATTTATTGGAGTTACTCCTGATTATTCTGATCATGCCAAACCAGAGGGTAATCGGAGAGCCTGGTCGTTTTTTAAGTTGCTAATGGCAGGGACCAACCTTAAGGCTCACCCCCCACTTACTGTTTCCAATGACCGATATCCCATTTTCCCAGCTCGGCCTCTGTGACGAGCTTCTCGAAGGCATTCACGACCTTGGTTTTGAAAGCCCCTCACCCATCCAGGCTATGGCCATCCCACCCATTCTTGAGGGCCGGGACATTGTCGGCTTGTCTGAAACAGGCTCGGGGAAAACCGCCGCCTTCACCCTGCCAGCCTTGCAAATGGTTGACACCGGCATGCCTGAAGCCCAGGTCCTGATTCTCTCACCCACTCGTGAGCTCTGTGTTCAGGTCTGTGAGGAAGTCCACCGGCTCGGCAAACACATAGAAGGGCTGAGGGCAGTTCCCGTCTATGGAGGGACCCCGATTGATCGCCAGATTAGCCAGCTCAAGCAAGGGGCTCACATTGTAGTGGGCACCCCAGGCCGCCTGCTCGACCATCTGAGCCGCAAAACCCTCAAGCCCAAAACCATCAGACTGGCCATTCTCGACGAAGCGGACCGCATGCTCGACATGGGCTTTCGTGAAGACATGGAAGGCTTGCTCGGGTCCCTGCACAAGGATCACCAGACGCTCTTCTTCTCCGCCACCATTAACAATCAGGTGGAGAAACTGATTCAAAAATTTGGCAATGAACCGGAGGAAATCTCAGTAAAGCGGAAAACCAAGACAGTTTCCACTGTGACTCAAAGCTACTATGAGGTCCGCAACCGCTCCAAGGTTGAAGTGCTCACCCGCATTGTTGATCTCGAAAACCCGCGCCTCTCGGTAATCTTCTGCAATACCAAGCGCAGTGTTGACGAGTGCACGGAGGCCCTGCTGGCCCGGGGCTATGCAGCGGACCGCTTGCACGGAGATATAAGCCAACAGCTCAGGGAGCGTACCACCCGCCGCTTCCGCGAGGGTAAGTTTGACATGCTGGTAGCCACTGACGTAGCCGCACGCGGACTCGACATTGACGATGTCGACGCCGTGTTCAACTACGACATCCCCCAAGATCCCGAGGACTATGTGCACAGGATTGGCAGAACCGGACGCGCCGGGCGCGAGGGCAAGGCGGTGAGTTTTGTCTTTGGCCGGGACATCTACCGGCTGCAAAGCATTGAAAAATACACCAAACAGCATATCCAGCGCGCCAAGATCCCCAGCCAGGAAGAAGTCGAGGGCAAGCGTGCGGACCAGCTCTTTGAAATCGTCAAAGAGCGCTGTGAGGCCGAGGTCAGCCGCAGCTACCGTCACTACATTGACCGCCTGTTGGATCAGGGCCACACCGCCACGGACATCGCCTCAGCTCTTTTCGAGCTGCTGCGTGAGTCCATCGGCCGCGAGGGCGAGGAAATCATGGAAGACCGCCCTGACTACAAGCCTGAGAAAGATCGTGGTGCGCGGCGCAGCCGGGAAAAAGGGATTGATCGTGACCACCGCAAGGGCAAGCGCGGTGAGCGCGGTGAGCGCGGCGAACGGGGAGATAAAAAAGGCCGGGACCAAAATGAGCATGGCATGACCACGCTGTTTGTCAGCCTGGGCAAGGCGGCAGGTGTTCGCCCCAGTGACCTACTGGGCATGTTCTACCGCGAGGGTAAAATACCGGACAACTCCGTCGGCCGCATCCAGCTCTTTGACCGCCACTCCCTGGTGGACGTGAACGAGAAGGTCGCCAACAAGCTCTGCGACACTCTGGCAAATTCCAAGCTAAGAAACCAGCGCTTCCGTATTGGCCCCGACAGGATGTCTTAGGGCGGAGAAAGAGATGTTACTATTTGACGGCCCTGTGGCCAGGGTTCGCTCAATGACATCCTCGTAATAGAGAACCGAGAACTCCCCAGTCTGTTCCTCCACAATGCAACTCATCGTCTCAACCCAGTCACCACTGTTGAGATAATGAACACCGTCCATGATTTCATCAGCAGGAGTATGGATATGGCCACAGATAATGCCCTCACATCCGCGTTTACGCGCGAGCCCAACGAGTTTCTTCTCATAATTGCTCACAAAGTTTACTGCCGATTTCACCTTCGCCTTGATCGCCTTGCTCACCGAATAGAAATCCTTGCCACGCATGGCACGGTAGCGGTTGTAAACGCGGTTCACTGCCAGCAGAAAATCGTAGCTCACCGCACCAACTTTGGCCACCCAGCGATGCCCTGTGGACACACTGTCAAAGCCATCTCCATGTAAAACGAGGTATTTTTTCCCCTTGGCGGACTCGTGAACATACTCCTTCACGCATTGAAGCCCGCCCAGGCTAACGGGTAAGAATCTCTCCATGAAATCATCATGGTTACCGCGCAGGTAAGTGATCCTGGTTTTTTCTTTTTCCATTTTCTTGAGCAACTCGCGAATGACCCGGGTATGGATACTGCGCCACTTCTGACCACGCTGGAGCGCCCAGCCATCGATGATATCTCCATTGAGAACAATATGATCACAACGAATGCGTTTGAGGATGTCCACCACCTCTCTGGATTTACTGTCTGCTGTCCCCAGATGAATATCGGACAGAAACAGGGTCCTGACTTGTAATTTCTTTCTGCTCTTGAGCCGCGATTTTGTACTGCCGGCTTTTTGCACCAGATCTCGAAAGCAGGCCTCAAGCTGGATGGCGATGGCCTCCCAACTGAGCTGCATTGCCGTCGATGTGGCAGCTGACCGGATCATGCCGTGCTCACCCTGCTTGTGTGCATCGAGGGCCTTCAGAGCCTTGTCCATGAAAGCTTCCTCATCACCTTTGGGCGCAGTCAAACCGTTCTCACCATCCTTTACATGCTCTTTTGCAGCCGCGTAGTCATAGGCAACCACAATGGCCCCACTTGCCATTCCCTCCAGTAGAACATTGCCAAAAGTCTCGCTCTCACTGGGGAATAGAACCACATCAGCAGAGGCGTAGTGGCGCGCCAGCTCCTCGCCAGTATGCGCCCCGACAAAGAGGATATTGCGGTGCTCATGAGAGAGGGCTTCACGAATGGGCCCATCACCCACTACGACACCAATCAGGTCAGGAATGCGCGCTTGCATGGCTTGGAAGGTCTTCATTGCCAGCGCCAGATTCTTTTCAGGCGCCACGCGCCCGACAATCATGACCACTGGAGTCCCTGACCTGGCACCCCAGGACATCCTGAGTTCAGCGCAACGCTTCTCTGGTGAAAAAAGTCTGGTATCCACTCCCCGCCCGACGACTCTCACATCGGCAAAACCCTCACCAGCCAACATCCCGCGGACATCCTCCGAGGGCACTACCGTGCAGGTGGCCATGGTGTGGATCCGGCGCAGATATGCCATGGCTGATTGCCTCATCTTGCCCAGACGGTAGTCCTGCATGTAGTGGTGAAAATTGGTATGAAATCCTGCAGCCACGGGAATACCCAGCTTGTTGGCCGCCTTGATGGCAGAGAAACCCAGTGGACTCTCGGTGGCGACATAGACCACATCCGGACGCTTCTTGGTCCAGCGACGCACCAACTTCCCTTTTTTCGGTAGCCCTACCCGCACCTCGGGATAACCGGGCAGGGGCAAGGATTTCGTCACATCTTCACCCCTGCACTTGCTTTCCCCCGTGTGTGTGACATAAACCAAATGACCGCGACCGCGTAACTCATTGACAAAACGCTCGAGAGTCATGGCCACCCCGTTGATATCAGGGCGATAAGTATCTGTGACGATGGCAATTCGCATTACGGCGAAAATTACCATACAAGCAGCCTGGGTGAGGCCCGGATTATTGTAGCTATTTCGACACTCTTTTCACCCCACTCAAACCAATCCATGACAACCGAGGAAGCAACCCCACAGCCTGAAAACATGCGCTACGGCATGCTTGGAGAGGACACCCAGACCACGCCCGAGAAACTCGAGAAGTACACCGGCGTGGTGGACTGGGAATACCTCAAGCCCCACTTCGAATCAGGTGCCCTGATTTACGTGGACCCGGCACTCTCCATCACCGAGATTGGCGAGGCCTTCGCAGATGATGACAAGGAAAAGATCGAAGACCTGTTAAAGTCCGGCGACCTCGTCAAACCATCCGAACCCCATGCCCAATGGTGGTCTGAGAACCCCGGCGAGTTCACCGCCCTGGTAGTGTCCCCCTTTGTTTTAATGCAACCCGTAAAGGGAGATTGAATACGAACTGGCACGTGACCGAGAAATGCATTCATGCAGCCCCGCTGCTCTTCGTCTACGGCACACTGATGAGCCATGCGGACAATGCCTTTGCCGGAATGCTCGCCGAGCACGCCCGCAAGGTTTGTAACGCCACGTTCCAGGGCAAGATGTATCGTGTTAAGCAGACGCAAAGACCCTTTGTCTATCCCGCTGTGGTTGCCTCAGACGATCCATCCGATGTGGTGCACGGAGAGATTTACCAGCTGTCTTCGGCCGATCTTTTTGAGACGCTCGACGAATACGAAGCGTGTGGGCCGAACACACCGCAGCCCCATGAATACCGGCGCCAGATACTGGACGTGCAGACAACGGAGGGCGAGTGTATCAAGGCGCATATCTACCTCTTCGCGCGTCCTACGGCCGGGCTGGAGGAGATTACCAGTGGGAGGTTTGTTTGAGTCGGGGGGGAATTGCTAACCACCGCCTTTGATGCTTGCCGCACCATGGCGCGAAGTGTGCAGCGCGCAGTCTTAGACCTTATGTGCCAGATCTGAAAGACCAGCTCACACCTTCCCGCTTTTGGCATGCACTCTGCGGCTAGATTGTCACCTCGAATACAAGGCCAGAAAAGATCAGGCTTGGTAAGATCGTTCTATTATCAATCAAGACATGGCGGTTACCGCACCTCAGCCCATCTATCTCATCGATGCCATCGGTCCATTCTTTAAGGGATACGACCGTGTGCGCATCAACTGGTCAAAAATCCCCTGGCGGCGCTTCAGCAAGCTCAGTCAGGAGGAGCGTGAGAGCTTGTTTGCAAAAATCGCTGTGGATATGGAGCGTTTTGCAAAGCGCGCTGCAGCAACAGGCTTCAACGCCGTAAGTCTGGACGATGTGCCGCACCTCATCGATCACGAGGTCTACGAACCTGAAATTCGGGATCGCATCTCAAGCTATCAGGAGGCCTTCAATCCGCTGATCAGTATCTGTCAGGACGTGGGCTTAGACGTATATCTGACGATGGATGTGATGTCCTGGACACCTGCTCTACGTGAACACGTGGGAAAGAGCGAGCGCGCTGCCAATCGTTTCATCGCTGAGCTCGTTGAGCGTCTGTTTGCGACTCTTCCCGAAATTACGGGGGTAATTTTCAGAATCGGCGAAGGAGATGGCCTTGACGTAAAGGACGATTTCTCGAGTGATCTGCATCTGCGCACACCCGCCATGGTGAATCGATTTTTGCGTGCAGTGTTGCCTGTCTTCGAGCGTCACGGGCGGCGCTGCATTTTTCGTACCTGGACCGTCGGGGCCCATCATGTGGGGGATATCATATGGCGCCACGCCACGCTGGAGCGTTCACTGGCAGGTATCGACAGCCCGGCTCTGGTACTTTCGATGAAGTATGGGGATTCTGATTTTTTCCGTTACCTGAACCTCAACCCGAATTTCTACGTCACCAGCATGCCGAAAATTGTCGAGCTGCAGACGAGGCGAGAATACGAGGGGGCCGGCGAGTTTCCCAGCTATGTGGGTAAAGACTATGAACAAATCGCAGCCGAGCTTGAAGAAGCGCCAAATATCATTGGAATCATGGCCTGGTGCCAAACCGGCGGATGGCACCCTTTTCGCCGGCTCACCTGGCTGGAAGGCAGCTCAGTATGGACGGAAATCAACACACACGTGACCCTGCGGATTTTCAAACACGGAGAATCTGCCGAGACAGCAATCCGCTCATTTCCACGATGCCAGCCGGAGCATGTGTCTTCGTGGGTTGAGCTGCTGCGCCTCTCCCATGAGGTGATCACCGAGCTGCTCTACGTTCCCGGCTTTGCCCGCCAGACACTCTATTTCCGCAGGGTAAGGATTCCACCCATCATTGGGGTATATTGGCACAATATTTTTATCAACCACTCCATCAAGAAGGTACTTAAGCACTTCGTGCCCAATGGCGAGGCATGCATTCGCTCGGGCTATGCAGCGATGGGCAAGATCGACAGGATGCGCGTGCTTGCCGGGGAATGCGGCCTGCCTGTGGAGGATATCGACTACATGAAACACACCCTTGGCATCCTCGCCCTGGCCCGGGAGTATTTCTTCCGCCCATTTGACAGGGAAATCCAGAACCGTCTCAAACGGGCCAAGAAAGCCTACAAGAAGTTCTACCCGCGTGACTCGAGATACCGCTACGCGGTGAAGCTAGACTTCAAACCCTTCCGCGTGGGTAGGGGTTCACTTGTCTGGTTTCTTGATCATTGCATCCGCCAGCATTCCAGTTATCGGATCAGCGATCGCGTTTTTTTCATCCACTTCCTATCCCTCGCTTACCGGACACTGAAGCGGCGTCGCCCCAGAATGATTCCAAAATTTGCGCGTAAAAGCGCCATGGGGATTGACGCGATCTTCCGCTGAGGAAGAAAACCGCTCCTCAACTCAACACGATTGAGTCACAAAAAAGCCCCGCTGGAGCGGGGCCTTTTGGAGAAACAAAGTGGCGGGATGGACGGGGTTGTCTTCGTTCCTCTCAGACTGTGCTTGTTTGCAAACTTCCTCCTCCGGAAGTTTGATTTAAGAAAAAGCGTGATCCACGCACTGCGTGTGCGCTCGAACTGGCCTTGCCCGCGTGCCGCGGCCTGCGGCCAGGTTCTGCTGCTCCCTCCATAAAAGCCACTGCCCCGACCCTCATAAAGAGGGCCGGGGCAGTGGCGGGATGGACGGGACTCGAACCCGCGACCTCCGGCGTGACAGGCCGGCGCTCTAACCAACTGAGCTACCACCCCTTTGCTTTGCTTGGGCGGGCGGAACCTAGTGAGATTCTCTGCGGCTGGCAATCACTTTTTTTGTCAAAATAGCCCTTTTCATCCGAGACACTCAGCTCAGAGCTTCGACTGCAGCATCCAGACTCTCAACATCTTCCACAGAGTGCACCGTGGCGGATTTGTCGATCCGAGCCATGAGTCCTGCCAGCACCTTGCCCGGGCCAAGCTCGAGAAAGGTGGTATGGCCATCCGCGATGAGCTTCTGCATGGAAGCAGTCCAGCGCACTGAGCCAGTGACCTGCTGCTCCAGCATGGCCTTGATGTCGGCGGGGTCCTTGACCTCACGCGCCTCGAAGTTGCAGATCACCGGGATGGTCGGCTCACCCAGTTCGACGTTGGCAAGGACACCGGCAAGTTTGTCCTGGGCGCTCTGCATCAGGCGAGAGTGGTAAGCACCGGCAACATTGAGTTTCTTGGCAATGCGGATACCACGCTCCTTTGCTCCCTCCACGGCCTTGTCAACTCCAGCCTCGTCACCGGAGATCACGATCTGACCGATGGCGTTAAAATTGGCAACATCGACATCACAATCCTCAGCGAGGCTTGCCACGGCTTCCTCGTCTCCTCCGATCATAGCTGCCATCGCTCCATTCGTCGCATCACAGGCTTCCTCCATGAACAAGCCGCGCTGCTCGACAATCTTCAAACCCGTTTCAAAATCAAAGGTTCCCGCAAGCGTGTGTGCAGTGAACTCCCCCAGAGAGAGACCGGCGGTGGCCACTGGGTTGAGTGAGGGAACTTTCTGCTTTAGCACCTCCAGGCATGCCAGACCGTGCAGGAAAAGTGCGGGCTGGCAACGCGAGGTCTTGGTAAGCTCCTCGTCCGGGCCGTTGAACATGATATCACTCAAGGAAAAACCGAGGGCCGAATCCGCCTTGGCAAACATCTCCTTAACGACCGGGTAGGCATCCGCCAGATCTTTGCCCATGCCCACCTTCTGTGCTCCCTGTCCGGAAAATAAAATAACAACGTTACTCATAACGCCGTCTTTTCTAGGGAAGGGTGAGCCGGCACGCAAGCCCGCATCGCATTCGCCTGAAAACTTGCAAAAACAGACGAAACTATCCTTGCAAAATCCGGCCGACTAAGGAAAGTTTCCGGCGACCGCAACGAGCTTTGCAATCACGGAGGGGTGGCAGAGTGGTCGAATGCACCGGTCTTGAAAACCGGCATACCGCAAGGTATCGTGGGTTCGAATCCCACCCCCTCTGCCAGAGCCCGGCCCGCCATCGGTGGTTCGGGCTCTGGTATTTGGGCGCGGGCCAAGAACCCTTTGCGAGCGCAACGAGCAAGGGTTTGAACGCACACGCCAGTGCGTGCATCACGCTTTCAAAAACCAAGTTTCCGGAGGAGGAAACTTGCTTGCCAGCATAGCTTGAGCGGAGCGAAAGCAATCCCACCCCCTCTGCCAGAGCCCGGCCCGCCATCGGTGGTTCGGGCTCTGGTA
>CAYXEC010000009.1:37857-41281 GCA_964463855.1 uncultured Verrucomicrobiales bacterium
TTTGGGCGTGGGCGTAAAATACATCATCACTATTGATGATGGTTGGGCTCTCCAATCCGTGCTAGTGTGAAACATGTGTTTGGCCCGTTTGCAGCCCTCTCCCCTGACCCGGGGACTGCCGGCGTGCCTGTTTGCTTGCGTATATGCCTTTCTGGCCCTCTCCGGCGGGACAATGGCGGGCACCCCGGAAAAGCTCTCCACCGCTGAGCTCGAAGAGAAGCTGGCCTCCATTGACAAGGAGCTCGACGAACTTGCCCGCTACAGCCTGCGCACGGACTACGGTGCCATTGGCTGGCGTTCCCAGCTTCATGACAGCCCGGAGAATACCGAGTGGGTACGCATCCAGCTGGACTGGGAGTCTCCCATTGATGAGCTCGTTCTCGTTCCCACCCTGATGCGCGATGCCGCCTCCAGCTACCAGGCACAGGGTTTCCCGCTCCAGTTCCGGGTGATCCTTGGTAATAGTGAGCACCCCGAGGGCATCGAAATCGCCAGCTTTGGCCCCGGGGACAAACTGCTGCCCCGCTATGCTCCGGTGATCATCCCCTGCGCGGGCAAGATAGCCTCCTGGGTACAGGTGGAAGCCACCATGCTGGGCTCACGTACATGGGATAACAAGCACCTCTTCGAGCTGTCTGAAATCATGGTCTTCAGTGGTGCCAGGAATCTGGCCCTGCAAAAGAGCGTGCAAACATCCTCGGATTTGCAGGACCCCTCACACAGCCCCGCCTATCTTGTCGATGGCTTTCTACCCTACCTCATGGACGCAGCTCAGGGAGAACAAAGTGTTGCCTACCTCGCGAGCATTAGCCCTGACATGACTCCCGAGTTCATCATCGATCTGGGCTCCACCCAGACCCTGAACCGCATTCACCTGCATGCGGTGGAAGTCAGTGACAGCGTGCCCCAGCCAGTGGCCTCCGACCTTGGCATACCGGGACGCTTGCAAGTGGTGGGGGCAAACAAAGCGGACTTCTCCGATGCCAAGCTCATGCTCAACTATCTCAAACTCTGGAAATATGATGCCGGACCCATCATCACCCGCAACGTCTGGGAAACGGAGTGCCGCTATGTGAAACTCACCGCCCACGATCTCTTCATCAACGAGAGGCCGCGGGGCCCTTCTCCCAGAACGGCCCGGATTGGCTTCGCTGAAATCGAGCTCTTTGCCGGCGAGCGCAACGTCGCCCTCGGCCTCCCGGTGAAGGCCAACGTGCCGGAAAATGAGGACCGCCATCTCTCTGCCCTCACCGACGGGCGCAACCAGTTCGGCGACATCCTGGCCACACGAAGAACGCACTTCATGAGGCGGGTAGAGCCATCATCTTGCCAGCTTTGCGCCCCACCACCGACTTGCGTTGGGGGCCTTGCTTAAAGAACCCGCGCCAAGGCGCCAAGAATCCACCATGCGGATTCAATTGAAGTAGGGAGCCGCTGCGCGGCTGTTCATGGTTCTTCGTTCCTTGTTCTTTGTTGAAGCCGCAACGCGGCTATCCGCCATCAATCCTCCGCCATCAATCCTCCGCCATCAATCCTCCGCCATCAATCCTCCGCCATCAGATATTGTAATATGGCATTGTCAGCGGCGATTAAATGCGTATATTGCGCCGCATTCAGGGGGGCTGTAGCTCAGTTGGTTAGAGCAGGGGACTCATAATCCCTTGGTCGCGAGTTCGAGTCTCGCCGGCCCTACTTTTTTTGATTTTACAAAGTATGGTTAGAGCAGCCCCGACTGTGTCGGGGTTGGTCGCGAGTTCAGCGCACTATGCTCGTGTAGCACGAGCTTGCTGTCCCATAAAAATCCGGAGGAGGATTTTTACTCGTTAGCACAGCCTGAGCTGGCGAAGGCAACTCTCGCCGGCCCTACTTTGCTTGATTTGAAGATCACTTGCAGGTGAGTGACCTGTAAGATGAAATTACAAACGCGCCCTGCCACAAGCCCACTTGACCTTGGAGCCGTTCTCAACAAGGATACGCCCATGTGGAAATATCTCGTTCTGGCGCTCTGCGGCGCAATAGGGCTACTGCTTGTCTCATGCGCGGGTGGCGTGGGAGGCAGTGTTTACGGCCCACCCAATATGGGAGGACCTTCTCCCGAGCTTCGCGCCGACCAGATCGCCACGGAACCGACCGGGAATTTTTACTATGGCAGGCGCTATTTCGTAGAAAAAACACGCTTCTGGGGTTACTTGCGCAAACCCCGCGAGAGTGCCGATAATGCCAGACTCGTGGTTTTCAATGAGAGCAAAAAGCTCAACCCGGACCGCTTGCCCGAGACCGGCCCGCCTGGCAGGCGTTACGGCTTTGACCAGAACTACGAGTATAAAATCTACGGCTACTTCACGGGGGACAAGGTCTACGAGATCAACTCCAACCAGATCCTTCCTGAATTCATGCTCACCGGCTACGAGCTGGTCAACCGTAAGCCGGGCTGGCTGTTCAGTCCACGGGATTATTACCACGCCTCATACATCACGCTCAGGCCAAGCCAATCCAGCCAGTAAATCATGAGTATCTCAAGAGATGAAATGGCCGCGGTGCTGGAAGAAATCGCTTTGCTTCTCGAACTCAAGGGGGAGAACCCGTTCAAGACGCGTGCCTATCACAATGGCGCGGAAACGGTGCGTAACTTCCAAGGTGAAATTGTCGCCATGGCGGCAGCCAACAATCTGGAAGGCATACCAGGTATCGGCAAGGCACTACAGGAGAAGCTCCACGAGCTCGCCAGCACCGGCAAACTTGAGTTTCACCAGAACCTTCGTGCCGAGTTTCCTCCAGGTCTGTTTGATCTCTTCGGCATCCAGGGACTGGGGCCCAAAAAAGTGCGAGCCCTCTATGAAAAACTCAATATCGACTCGATCGAGGCGCTCAAAAAGGCCTGCGAGGATGGCAGTGCCGCCTCCCTGCCCGGCTTTGGCAAGAAGTCCATTGAGAAACTCCTCGAGTCCATAGCGCTGAAGGAACAGTTTGCCGACTACTTCCGCCTCGGTGACGTGGCCGCCATTGCCGAGCACATGCTCGACACCCTGCGCCAGCACCCGGATGCACTGCGTGTGACCTCTGCGGGCTCCTACCGCAGAAGCAAGGAAACGGTGCACGATCTGGACTTTCTGGTCGCCACCTCTCACCCCGCCAAGCTGACCGCCTACTTCACGGAGTTACCAGAGGTTCACTCCGTCATCGCCCATGGCGACACCAAGGCATCGATCCGGCTTGAGAACGGCCTGCAGTGTGATCTGCGCGCTGTTTCCAATGAGCAATACCCCTTTGCGCTGATGTATTTCACCGGCAGCAAGGAGCACAATGTGGCACTGCGTTCACGTGCGCTCAAGCACGGCTGGTCACTCAATGAGTACGGCTTCACCCCCAAGGACAAGACCACACCGCCAGCCCCGGCAGTGAGGGATGAGCGTGACATCTACCG
>CAYXEC010000010.1:0-38705 GCA_964463855.1 uncultured Verrucomicrobiales bacterium
GGAGATCATGAGGTGCACATCCAGGAAGGCATCGTGGGAGTCCTCAACAGCACGGACAACAGCGGGGCCAAAGGAGATGTTGTCCACAAAGTGCCCGTCCATGACATCGAGGTGCATCCAGTCGCCGCCACTGTTCATGGCGCGCTCGGTTTCCTCCCTGATTCTCGAAAAGTCGGCCGCGAGCAGGGAGGGAGCAATGATGATGTCGGTGTGTTGCCATGGGCTCATGGTTGGGAGTGTGAAGTATTCAGTTTGAAGTTTGAAGTTTTTTTGCCAGATTGCTCCAGTGAGTGTGATGAGTGATGACCTGATGGCGGATTTTCAGAGTGATGAGCATTTCATGCAGCTGGCTCTGCGTGAGGCGCGCAAGGCCTATGAGGCTGGTGAGGTGCCCGTGGGAGCCGTCATTGTGCGCGAGGGAGCGGTCATTGCGCGGGCCTGGAACCAGGTGGAAACGCTCCGGGATGCCACGGCACATGCCGAGATGCTGTCCCTGACCTCGGCACAGGATGCCGTTGGTGACTGGCGGCTGGAGGGTTGCACGCTCTATGTCACCAAGGAGCCCTGCCCGATGTGTGCCGGAGCCATTGTGCACTGCCGGCCGGATCGGGTCGTGTTTGGTTGCCCCGATCCAAAAGGGGGTGCCGCCGGTGGCTGGATCAATCTGCTGGAGTCCAACCCACCACTGAACCACCGCTGTGAGGTGGTCTCGGGGGTGATGCAGGATGAATGCGTGGCATTGCTGCAGGGGTTTTTCCGTGAGGCACGGGCCAAAAAGAAGCAGGGAAGGTAAGTGCAACCTCTCCCTGCCTTTGAATGATGATCGCTTGCGTGCCTCAGCGGCAGACGCTGAAACCACCGAAGTGGGTGCGCAAGCTGATGTGATTGCCGTATCCGCTGTATCGGTGGCCATACTTGTATGATCCGCCATAGCCCCCGTAGCCGTGGTGTCCGTAATAGCCTTTGCGGTGATGATAGTTCCCGTATTTTTTGTGGCAGCGGTGCACGACGGGCACACTGTGGTATCGATAGATGGGCCGGCGGCAGTGGTCGTATCCGACAATGATGCGCTTGGTGTAAATGGAACAGCCACAGGATGCGTGGCCACTGCGGTAGGTGTAGCCGGTGCCACAATGGCCGTGAGGACGGGCTTCGGCTTTTTGGGGCAGAGCCACCAAACCGAAAACGCTGACAAGTGTTGCGATGATGATTTTCATATCAATGATGGTTTTTGGTGTTCGCCTCCTTCGACGACCATCATCGCGCTTTTATTCAGAATGATTGCAAAAAAGTTTCTCAGTCCGGGCTGCATTGCAGCAGAACCTTGCCATCACGCTGGTCCTGCATGGCCCGCTCAAGCGCAGTTTTCACCTCTGCCAGTGGGTAGGTGGAATCCACGGGCTGGCAAAGCCTGCCCTCGATGATCCAGTGAGCCAGCTGCTGGTAGGTGTCAGCAACCAGGGCTGCATCCGTCTCCTTGATCCACTCCGTGACCCAAAAGCCCTGCAGCTGAATGCGCTTGAAGATGAGAAACTGGTTCGGGACCTTCAGGCTTCTGCGGCTCATGGCTCCGTAGGTCACATGGATGCCTTTCACCGCGAGGGCATCCATCAGGCGCAGGGCGCTATCTCCCCCCACGGCATTGAGGGCGAGTGAAGGTGGGTTGTCTCCGGTGATTGAGCGGATGGTTTGCATCGCATAGGCATTATCCAGCAGAACGTGATCGGCACCAAGGGCTTCCAGTGGCTCGATGAGTTGCTCTCGCCTAACCAGGTTAATGGTGCGCAGACCAAGGAGCTTGGCAATTTGAATGACGCAGCTGCCAACCCCCGAGTTGGCGGCATTCTGGATGACCCAGGAGCCCTCAGGTAAGCTGATCAATTGGGTGAGCATGCACCAGGCGGTGAGCGGATTGACCTTGAGCATGGCGGCTTGCCGTGCGGGCGTTTCCGTGGGGATTTTCAATACGTGATCTGCTGCGCAAACCACTTGCCCGGACCAGGTGCCAACAGGTTTGAGCGTGATGACGAGGTCCCCCTCTTGAAAATCTTGAGAGCGGCTCTCCATCACCCTGCCGCAGCCCTCAAGGCCGGGCGTGGCAGGCAGCTCGGGTTTGATGCCATAGACCCCCTCGATGTAGTTGATATCCGCTGGGTTGATGGGGGCGTAGAGCATCTGCAGGCGAAGCTCGCCCTCCTCGAGTTCCCGGGCAGGTGCATCAACCAGCTCGACGACCTCAGTGGGCTTGCCAAAGGATGTGAAGGTGGTGGAGGCGGGCATACGGGATCGGGAATACAAAACCCCATGACCATTGTCCAATCATTACGGCTGGGTGATAAGGGGCTTGCTTGTTGGCCTGCAAGGTTTAGGAGTTTTATCGTGATCGACTTTTTCCGTGAGGCACTTCCGGTGATGGGAACCATGGCCGCCTGGGTGGTGACAGGCTGCCTCCTGGTGCTGGGTTTGATAGGAACTTTGGTGCCCTTTTTGCCCGGGCATCTGATCTTGTTTTTTGCCGCAGGGGCTCACTGGCTGATGCTAAAGCAGGATTCAGGGGTGGTCGAAATGGAGTATGCAGCGTTACACCAGCTGGGAAGACCTTAAATGAGAGGGTGAAGTATGATAAAACCTGAATAAACAATGGAGCCAAATAGAAAGGCAAGAGATCTCTTCCCGACCCTTTTTCCTCACCATTTAACAATGAGTAATTCTATCAAATACCGTCCTGACATAGACGGGTTGCGAGCCGTTGCAGTAATATGTGTGATACTGTTCCACTTTAATCCAGAGTTTCTTATCGGCGGATATCTGGGGGTGGATATCTTTTTTGTCATTTCTGGCTATCTAATAACTCGACTAATATCAAAAGCATTCGAACAAAAGGAGTTCTCCATACTCTCGTTTTGGAAACGTCGTATTAATCGGTTGATGCCTTCCATGCTACTCATGTTGAGCATTACATTGCTGACAGCAATAATCCTCCTATTCGGCTCCGAAAGGCTAACACTTAGTAATAATGCAGTAGCTGCTTTCACCTCTTGGTCTAACATTTATTTATGGAGGGTTACTGATAGTTACTGGGCGGAAAATGCAGCCTCGATGCCTTTATTGCATACTTGGTCACTCTCCGTAGAAGAGCAATTTTACCTCATTTTCCCATTCGCCCTCATACTCTTGTATAAGCTGAAGAATAGACTAGCCCTCGTATCTGTCCTCTTCATCACCATGCTCGCTAGTTACTGGTTAGATCGTGTTTATGGGGGGTACAGTGCATCTGCAAAAGAGAACAGTATAGCCTCTTTTTACTTTCTCCATACACGACTTTGGGAGCTTTTGTTGGGATCCCTCGTATCTTTCTTGCCTCCGTTTCAGCACACAAACAAAAGTTGGTCTCGTATATTTGGTCTGACTGGGCCAATAATTGGTTTGGTATTTATAGGCATCTCAGTAGTGGTCATTGGGAAAAACGATATCGATCGCATTGATACGGCCTTGGCTTGTATTGGCTCGGGCCTATTAATCTATTTCGGGGGGCAAGATTTCCTTTCCAGGTTCCTCCTATCAAACAGGTTGATGACCTATATTGGGAAGCTGTCCTATTCTCTTTATTTGTGGCACTGGCCAGTCATTGTTTTTTCTGGCTATTTAATACTCAAACCTACCTGGCAAGAGTATTTCCTGATTTCATTGCTAATCATCACGCTTTCATTGATCGCTCACTATCTGATAGAAAAGCCCATGCGCTATAAACCTTCTAGAATGAATTGGGTCTGCTTGTCATCTCTGTTTGCTGTGTCGCTTTCATGTGCATACCTAGTTCCTAGTGACCTGGTTACTCCTGAAAAACTGCAAAAAATTTATGCGGAGGAATCGTATCATATGAGCCATGAATTCAACGCCAGAACTGCCATAGAAAGTGATAATGATGGTATTCATGTTGGTGACCTTGAGGCCCCCGTTAAATTCGTTCTACTGGGCTCTTCACACGCTTGGGTATACGCAGAAGCTTTTAAAGAGGACATGGAGTCAAGAAGCTTGCACGGACTTGTTTTGACCCTTCCCGATGTGGGGATTACCGTGTCGCCTCGTTGCTCGACCAAGCCATCTCAGCAAGACATCACAAACAATGAAACGAGAATTCAAGTGGTCGTTCAAAGTAAACCGCAGTGCACTATAATTGGAGGTTTGTGGCTAATAGAGCGAAAAAATCCTGATTTTAAAAGGAACTTTAAGAAACAGGTTGAAAAGATTGCAGGAGCTTCAGGTGAAGTTGTGGTGCTAGGACAGCCCCCCATGTTTCTAGATAAAGGAAGGGGTCCTAGCTCCCTAAGGCGCTTCATCCGGGTCACCGGGAGGGGTCACGCCTATGAGCACTTTGATGTGTTAGAAGATGTCCGAATTGCCAACAATGAACTTAAGGATCTTTGCGGATCGTTCAGTAACGTGACATTTGTCGACACCTACAAGTATTTAACTGATCATTCCAGATTTGTTCCATATAACCAAGGAAAGTTTCTATACAGGGATAAGCACCACCTAAATGGCAACGGAGGTAGTTTCATCTATACAAAACAAATAAGGCCTCTGCTATAGCATCCTGAGAAAATTTAATCTTCTTTTATTATAAGAGGCCGGTCTACATACAGGATAGTTCCCCTACTAGTATTACAGGTGAGGTGAGGGTGAAAAAAGCGGAGGGTTTGCTTGTGTGTTGGGAAATGGGGGGTAGATGTGGGGAATGCTGGATTTTTTCAATGAAGCAATACCGGTGATTGGCACGATGGCCGCCTGGGTGGTGACGGGCTGCCTTCTTGTGCTGGGCTTGATTGGAACCCTGGTGCCCTTTTTGCCGGGGCATCTGATCTTGTTTTTTGCCGCAGGGGCTCACTGGCTGATGCTGCGTCAGGAGTCGGGGGTGGAGTGGTGGACTTTTGCGGTTCTGGGAGCATTGCTCATTTTTTCCCAGGTGCTTGAGTTCCTCAGCGGGGCAGCAGGGAGCCGTTGGTTTGGGGGCACGCGCTGGGGGGCGGCCGGGGCATTGATTGGTGGAATCATCGGCATGTTCTTCATCCCCCTCGGCTTGATCCTTGGGCCGTTGATTGGCTCGATGTTTTGTGAGTTTGTCTTCGCCAGAAAGGAGGTACGCCCGGCGACAATCTCCGGCGTGGGCTCGGTCTTGGGCACGGTAGCAGGCATGGTGGTAAAAATCATCGTGGGTGTGTTGATGACCCTGTGGTTGGTGGTCGATGTGATTTGGATCTGATGGGCTTTTTTCTGCAAGCACGGAGTCGAAGCACGAAAAAACCGGAGAGGTTTCCCTCTCCGGTTTTGGATTAAGTAGAAACTTCGTTAGATTACTTAGGAATAGCTGCAACCACATTGGGAACGACGACACCCCAGTCGGTGTTGGCAATTGCCATCAAGTTAACTGGATTTCCAGCACGTGTGACAAGTGCTTGTCCTGTGGTCATAGAAGCCGCAGAGATGGGGAGTGTCTTCACCGCACCACCGATCTCGAGGTAAACCATGCTGCCACCGAACGCACCGGCGTCAAAGGTAGTAGCAGTAACCCCGGTTTGTGGAGTGACGATGAGAGGCAATGAGGAGTTGTTGGATGAGCTCATAGCAGCTCCCATAGCTCCGGTCATGTAGCCGAAACCAACCTCACCAGCAGCACAACGTCTTGTGCCCACCTCGTCACCGTCAGGCTTCTTGCTGAATGCCGTCTTGGCGTAGAAGATTTCCTCATCGCCATCGTAGAAACCGGCGAGGTAGAGCCTGTCAAAGATGAGGTTAGAGGTCGCAGCTGCAGTGAAACCAAATTCAACTCCAGTGCTTGGGAATGCACCATAGGTATCATCGTAGTCTTTGAAAAGATAACCGATTTGCTTGGCATTGTTGACAGCCTGTGCAAGCGAAGCTTTCTTCTGCTGCTTGAGAACCACAGGTGTTGATAGCGCAGCGAGGGCTGCGATGATGGCAATAACGACAAGGAGCTCAACAAGTGTGAAGCCCTTGGCTAGTTTGTTTTTTGTCATTTTCATGGTATGTATTGTTGTTTTGTATGGTTAGCACCAGCTCAACCGGATTGTCTCACTGATGATAATGGGGTTTGTGTGTGGTTTAGGGGGTATGGGGTTGTTCTTTGGGGGTTGTTTTATGTATGTATGGGTCACTGGATGGTTCATGCGTTAAAAAATGCAAAACGCCAAACAGCACATCATGATAACTCCACAGTATGAGGCGACAAGATAAAAATGACGGGGAAAATCCGAAAAAAGTTTTTAAGTCCTTTTAAAACAGTCAGCTAGATTTTCAATATCACCTAAGGAAATCTCGTCTGCACCCCTTATTGCCTGTCTTTGCAGTTCGCCAATCTCCTCAATGCCCTTGCGGGCGAGCTCAAGCATGGCAGACATTTCCTCACTGGAAAAAGTGCTTTCCTCGCCACTGCCCTGGAGCTCGACGAAGTCCAGATCCTCGGTCATGACGATATTGAAGTCGACACTGGCGTCCTTGTCCTCGAGGTAGTTGAGATCCAGAACCGGTGTTTGCTGGTAAATGCCGGCACTGATACCGGCGATGAGCTTTTTCATCGGGAAGGCCTTGATTTTGCCCTTGGCGATGAGCTGGTTGAGGGCGATGGCGATGGCGACGCAGCCACCGGTGATGGATGCCGTGCGCGTGCCCCCGTCCGCCTGGAGCACGTCACAGTCCAGCCAGATGGTGCGGGCCCCGAGTGCCTTGAGGTCGACAACGGCGCGCAGTGAACGGCCGATGAGGCGCTGGATCTCCGAGGACCTGCCATCGAGTCTGCCTGCTGCGATGTCGCGCTGCTTGCGGTCATGGGTGGAATAGGGCAGCATGTTGTATTCCGCTGTGAGCCAGCCGCCGCTGACTTTCTGGTGCTTCATCCAGCGGGGTACATCCTCCTGGATGGTGGCGGCACAGATGACCCGGGTGTTGCCAAAGGAAACGAGCACCGAGCCCGTGGCGTGGGGGGCGATGCCGGGCTTGAATGAGATGGGGCGAAGTTGATCGTTCTGGCGTCCGTCTGGTCGGGTCATGAAAGAGTTCTAAGTTTGAAGTTTGAAGTTTCAAGTTTGAAGTCTTATAACTGCACCCGCGGATGAGGGAAACATTGGACGAGCTGGAGCAGTGGGGCACGGAGGTCATCTTCGGCAGGGCCCGTGGTTTCCGTGCCACAGTTATGCGGGTTTTTCTCTGGAGTCTGTCCGGCCTCTACCGCCTGGGCGTGGCGAGACGCCTCGCAAGATACCGCAGCGGGTCAAAGCCGCAGCACTATCTGGGCACCCAGGTCATCAGCATTGGCAATCTGACCGTCGGGGGCACGGGCAAGACCCCGGTGGTGGAGCTGTTCGCCCGCACCCTGCGCAACCGTGGCCGCAAGCCGGCGATTCTAAGCCGTGGCTACAAGAGCAAGAAGCTCAGCCACCCGCAGCAGTGGATCGCAAGCGCAAGTGGTGAGGTCATACCCGCAGAGCAAATGCCCAAGGTGGTCAGTGATGGCGGGCAGCCCCTGCTCACGGTGAAGTATGCCGGGGACGAACCCTGGATGCTGGCAAAAAACCTTCCGGGTGTCTCTGTGGTGGTGGATAAAAACAGGGTCAAGGGCGGGGCCTTCGCCGTGCGGGAGCTCGAGGCTGACACCCTGATTCTGGATGATGGGCTGCAGTATCTCGATCTGGCACACTCAACGGATGTCATTCTGGTCGATCAGAGTGCCCCCTTTGGAACCGGGCAAATGCTGCCGCGCGGAACCTTGCGCGAACCGGCCAGAAACCTGATGCGGGCTGATTACATTTTCATTACCAAGTGTGATAGCAGCTCCAACGAAGAATTGATCCGCAAGATGCGCAAGTTCAACAAGGATGCTGAAATTATCGAGTGCACCCATGGCCCCAAGCACTTGGAGAATCTTTTCACCGGCGAGCAGGTCCCCCTCGAATTTCTCGCTGACAAGTACCTTGCCGCAATCAGTGGCATTGCCGTGCCACAAAGCTTTGAAAAAATCCTCAAGGCACTGGGTGCCCAGGTGGAGTTCCACCGGGTGTTTTCCGATCACCATTCCTTCAACCAGAGGGAAATCGATCGTTTCATGAACCGCTGCGTGGAGCGTGACATTGAGCTCATTGTCACCACGGAGAAAGATGCCGTGCGTTTCATCAAGCCCACGGAGCTTGATGTGCCGGTTTATTTCCTGCGCATCGAGGTGGAGATCCTCAAGGGCGAGGAGGTCTGGAACCAGCTCATCGAGCGCATTTGTTGTGAAAAACCCACCGCGGATCATCTGCTGCTGCGCGAACTGGTGGGATGATAGAGCCAGAAAGGTCAGCAGGGGCGGCAAAATCCAGTTCTTTCCTTGTGATGCCGTGGGCGGGCTTTTAGCTTGCTAGTCATGAGTCAGCAGCAGTCAACTTGGATTCTTACAGAGGTGCCGGACATACCCCCGGGGATGGAGAGCGGCATGCCGGCAATCCTGATGCGCATGCTGCTTCAAAGGGGGGTTGGGCCCGGCGAAATGGAGCGATTTTTGCATCCGAAATTAAAGCTGCTCAAGGATCCGTTTTTGCTCCCGGAAATGGACGCTGCGGTGACGCGCATTCTGGAGGCCATCGATGAAGGTCAGGAGGTGTGTGTGTATGGTGATTACGATGTCGACGGCATCACCTCGGTCACGCTGCTGACAACCGTTTTGAAAGCCTATGGCCTAAGTGTTCGCAGCTTCATTCCGCGGCGTGGTCCCGAGGGCTACGGGCTCAATACGGCAGCACTTGAGCGGTGCATGCGTGAGGGATGCAAGCCAGACTTGCTGATCACGGTTGATTGCGGTACGGCCTCACTGGATGAAATCGCAGCATTGAGCGCAGAGGGCGTGGAGGTGATCGTTGTCGATCATCACGAGATGTCACCTGCTGGACGACCCGATTGTGTTGCCCTGATTAATCCCAAGTGTGCCGGGCAGTCCGACGAACATTTTGATTATCTCTGTGCCGCGGGGGTGGTGTTTAAACTCGCACACGGTTTGTTGAAAACGAGGCCCATTGAGGGCTTTGACCTCAGGGACTATCTCGACCTGGTGGCACTTGCCACGATTGCCGACATCGTGCCTCTCATAGAGGAGAACCGCTTGTTGGTCAGGCATGGGCTCAAACGCATGGCCCGATCCCACCACCCGGGAATCAAGGCATTGGTCGAAATTGCTCAAATCAAGGCGCCGCTGACGAGTGCCGATGTGGGATTCCGCATCGGGCCCAGAATCAATGCCGCCGGCAGAATGGACAGGCCGGAGGATGCGCTGGCGATGTTGACCACGCAGGATGAGGGGGAGGCGGAGAGGTTGGCGGGTTTGCTGGATGCCCACAACCGCGCTCGGCAGGCAGAGGAAATGAGGATTCACAAGGAGGCGGTGCAGCACTTTGAAACCGGGGTTGATCCATCAGATCCTGTCATTGTTTTGGGATCACGTGATTGGCACCCCGGGGTGGTGGGCATTGTTGCTTCCAGGATGATGCGTCGCTATCATAAACCGACCTTCATTATTGCCATTGATGAGCAGGGGGTTGGCAAGGGAAGTGGCAGGAGTATTCGGGGGCTTTCGCTGATGGATGCCATCAATGCCAACCGGGATCTTTTGATCGCGGGTGGTGGCCACGCCATGGCAGCGGGTATCAGTGTGGAGGAGAACAAAATCGAGCTGTTTCGGGAGGCATTTGCCGAGTACGTGGCAAAGCATGTCAGCGAGGAGGATCGGATGCCCCGGCTGCACATTGATGCCGAGATCGGGCTCGGCGAGCTGTCACTGGAATTCCTCAGTAGTTATGAATTGCTGCAGCCTTTTGGAGCGGCCAACCCGGAGCCCCTGTTCATGAGCAGCGGAGTGCAACTCACCGATCCTCCACGTGAACTCAAGAATCATCACCTCAAGCTTTCCCTGCAACAAGATGGACATCGGCAGGAGGCCATGTTTTTCGGTGCGGGCCAGCGCGACTTGCCCAGCTGGCAGGAGCCGTGGGATATTGCCTACACCATCCATCGCAACACCTTCAGGGGCAGGACCAGCCTGCAGATGATCATTCAGGACGTGCGGCCGCACCAAAGTGAAGTTTTATCCCACCCATGAGTTCGATCAGTGCCAGTGATGCTTTAGCCGCCGTCGATTTCATTGCTGAAAAAGACGTTCTGGCCTATCACTCGGCCGGGATTGACTGCGTTGAGGATTTGCTTAACCGCTTGCCGAGGCGTTACGAAGACCGGCGCAGGTTTGATCATTTCCCTACCCAGGCGGGAGGTGGGTATCGCTGTTTGCGCGGGACGGTGATTGACACCCAGGTCAGGCGGCTTGGCGGCCGGAGGCAATTTTACGAGGCCGTTATCATCGAGTCCGCAGAGAGTGTGCTCGCCAGTGGCAAGATCACCTGCAGGTGGTTCAATATGCCCTGGATGAAAAACATGCTGGCCGCCGGGCACGAGGTGATTCTCTATGGCAAGCCCAAGGAGAGTCAGGGCAGAATCATGATTGATCACCCTGATTTTGAAATCGTGGAGGGGGATCACGAGTCGGTGCACCTGGAGCGCATTGTGCCCATCTACAAGGGCATTAGCGGAGTGTCACAGCGCCGCCAGCGTGAGCACACGCATGATCTTCTGGGGCTTGTGGATGTTGCCAGTATTGCACCGGTGTATGATGTCGATCCCAGCTACCCCAGATTTGAGGCGATGCAGGAAGTGCACTTCCCGGGAAGCATGCAGCAAGCCGAGGCCGCCAGACGCTACTTTGCCCTGGAGGAATTCTTTGCGCTTCAGCTCAATGTGGTCTGGAAGCGGGCCCGTTACCATGAGCACGAGGGCCGGGTCCTTGCCAAAAAAACCGCATTACTCACGGAGTTTTATCACAGTCTTCCCTTCGATCTGACCGATGCCCAGAAACGCAGTGTCAAGGAGATCATCCACGACATGCGCCTGCCCCATCCCATGAGCCGCTTGTTGCAGGGTGATGTCGGCTCGGGCAAGACCTTTGTGGCAATGTGTGCCATGCTACTGGCAGTTGAGTCCGGAGTGCAGGCAGCATTGATGGCTCCCACCCAGATACTTGCCGAGCAGCACTACCTGACATTTTCCCAGTGGCTTGAGCCGCTCGGCATCAGGCTTGCCCTGGTCACAGGATCGCGCAGGGAGGGCACGTATCTGGAGCTCGACGGAGACGCGCAGATCATCATAGGAACCCATGCTCTCCTTTATGAGGGCTGTGAATTCAGTGATCTGGGGCTCGTCGTCATTGACGAACAGCACAAATTCGGCGTTGGTCAGCGCGCCCTATTGGTGAGGCAGGGAGTCATGCCGGATGTCCTGGTGATGACGGCCACCCCCATTCCACGGACACTGACCCTAACCCTCTATGGTGATCTCGATGTATCGGTCCTCGATGAGCGGCCTGCGGGCCGGGGAGAGGTAGTCACTGTTCTCAGGAAGAATCCCAAGGTCACGGATCTTGGCAAGTTTCTCAAGGAGCATCTTGCCGAGGGCCGGCAGGCATATCTGGTCTATCCTCTGGTTGAGGAGAGTGATGCGCTCAAAGCAGAAGCGGCCACCGTGGAATATGAAAAATGGGCCAAGCGCCTGTCCGGATTCAGTGTGGGCTTGTTACACGGCAAAATGCCCGCCCAGCAAAAAGAGGAAGTAATGAGCGCATTCCGTGAGGGTGAGCTGCAAGTGCTTGTGGCAACCACGGTGATTGAAGTCGGTGTCGATGTGCCCAATGCCAATATCATGGTTATTCACAATGCAGAGCGTTTCGGCTTGGCGCAGTTGCACCAGTTGCGTGGCAGGATCGGCAGGGGCGAGTATAAGAGCTACTGTATTCTGGCCACCGATGGGAAGTCGGGCGATGCGATGGAAAAGCTTCAAGTGCTTGTCGATACCACGGACGGTTTCAAGATCGCAGAAGCGGATCTTCGTTTGCGTGGACCGGGTGACCTGTTGGGAACGGCGCAAAGCGGCCTCGCTGAGCTGCGTTTTGTCGAGTTTCTTGCCGACACGGAGCTCATTCGTGAGGCCAGGACACTTGCTGAAACTGTTCTGCAGCACGACCCCATGCTGGCGCACTCACCTGCCTTGCTGGGCCTGATTGAGGACGGGGAATTTGAAATCTGAGCCCCTGCCTGCCAAGTGGAGCTCAGCGCTCGAGGATTTCCACCTCATAGCCATCGGGGTCGGTGACAAACGCCATTTTCCGATCTCCTGAGGTGAACTTTTCCCGCCACTTCCCGGGCCATATCTCAATACCTTCCTGCTCGAGTTGATCGCAATAATCCACGATATCAGGAACGCCCACCGCAGTGTGCATGAGATCCTCGGGGAATGTGACATCGTAATCAGGGGAGTAGGTCAGCTCGAGGAAATGATCGTTTCCCGGCAGGTGCATGAAAGCAAGCTGGTTGCCCTGGGGGGAGGTTTTCTGTTCTCCCAATTGAAAGCCGAGCTTCTGATAAAATGCGATGCTGGCCTGTGGGTTGGATACGCGAATACGCGTGTGAAGGAATTTGATCATGCCTCTTTTTGAATGCAGTGCAAGGATGCGTCAAGTGGGTAAAAAATGATTGGCATAGTGGGGGCATGATCCTACATTGGGTGTGTATGAAAAAATCTATCACATTTGTTTTTGCCCTTCTTGGCCTTGCCGCCATGGCGTTGAGTTCTTGTAACACGGTTGCTGGATTTGGTCGTGACATGCAGAGTGCGGGCGAGGCAATCAACAACTCAGCGAATCGCTAGGCCATAGAGCGAAAGCCGTATTCATCAGGCATGTCAATGCCTCTGGCTCTCCGTGGACTGAGAGATGTCAGTATCAGGAAGCCAGGCACATGATGCCGGCTTTAGAATATCAGTAAGGACTATCGCACGGTCAGGCTTTGGCCTTGCCCTTGCCTTTGCTGGTCGGTTTGACCGGTTTAAAGGTTAGCTCCTCTGCATCCTTTCTGTGTGATACCCTGACTGTATCGCCCTCCTTGATATCGGAGCGCAGCAGTGCCTCGGCGAGCGGGTCCTCCAGGAAGCGCTCCACGGCGCGGCGCATCGGGCGTGCTCCATAGTTGGGGTCATAGCCCTTGGCCATGAGAAACTCGCGGGCGGCCTTGTCGAGCTTGAGCACAATCTCTTTTTCCATGAGACGGTCGCAAAGTTTCTTGCTCTCGAGGTCGACAATGACATTGAGTGCTTTTCTCTCGAGCATGTGGAAAACAACAACATCATCGAGACGATTGAGAAACTCTGGTTTGAAGTGTTTCTTTGCCTCGTCCATGATTTTTTCCTTCATGCCGTCAAAGTCGGCCTCGTCTTCCTGCATGGCGCCGAAGCCGAGTGAGGTTTGGCGCTTGATGCTCGAGGCACCGACATTGGAGGTGAGAATAATGATCGTGTTTCTGAAGTCGATTTTGCGACCAAAGGAGTCGGTGACCATGCCTTCCTCAAGAATCTGAAGCAGCAGGTTCATGACATCGGGGTGAGCTTTCTCAACCTCATCAAAGAGAACCACGGAATAGGGCCGGCGCCTGACGGCCTCGGAGAGCTGGCCGCCCTCTTCATAGCCAACGTAGCCCGGAGGTGAGCCAATCAGGCGTGAGGTGGAGAATTTTTCCATGTATTCCGACATGTCGATCTGGATCAACGAGTCAGGATCACCGAACATGAACTCCGCCAAATTGCGGGCGAGGTAGGTCTTGCCGACACCAGTGGGTCCGAGGAAAAGGAAGGATCCGATCGGGCGGCGTGGATCCTTGAGGTCCGCACGTGAACGCCGCAGGGCCTTGGATATGGTGATGACAGCTGTGTCCTGACCAATGACGTTGCTTTTGAGCTCCTCTTCCATTTTGAGCAGCTTCTCGGCCTCTTTCTGCTCCATGCGCTGGAGCGGCACGCCGGTCCATTTTGAAATCACGGCCATGATTTCGTCTTCACCCACCTCGACAATGGTTTCCTCGCTCTCGGCCTTCCAGGTGGCAACGATGTCTTCGAGTTCTTTTTTGGCCTGCTTTTCAGCATCCCTCATGGAAGCCGCTTTTTCAAAGTTCTGGTCGTTGATCGCGGCGACTTTATCAGCTTGTATCTCTTCAATTTTTGCCTCGAGCTCCTTGACCTCTGGCGGGCGTGTCATTTGACCAATGCGGGCACGTGATCCGGCCTCGTCCAGCACGTCAATGGCTTTGTCGGGGAGGTAACGGTCTGAGAGATAGCGAGAAGACAGCTTGACGGCCGAGCTGATGGCCTCGGGGGTGTATTTGGCCTTGTGGTGCTCTTCGTATTTGAACTGGAGCCCCTGCAGAATGGCAATGGCATCCTCTTGGGATGGCTCCTCCACCTTCACCTTCTGGAAGCGGCGCTCGAGAGCGGAGTCTTTCTCAATGAACTTGCGATACTCGTTCATGGTGGTGGCGCCCACGCACTGCAGTTCTGAGCGGGACAGGGCAGGCTTGATGATGTTGGAAGCGTCCATGGCGCCCTCCGCTGATCCTGCGCCAACAATGGTGTGAAGCTCGTCGATGAAGAGGATGATGTTGCCCGCCTTGCGGATTTCATCCATGACGGCCTTGATGCGTTCCTCAAACTGGCCGCGATACTTCGTGCCTGCCACCATGAGTGCGAGGTCGAGGGTGACGACATGGCGGTCGCGCAATAGCTCGGGAACGTTGCCGCTGGCGATTTCCTGGGCAAGACCTTCAACAATGGCTGTTTTGCCAACACCGGCCTCGCCGATGAGAACCGGATTGTTTTTGGTGCGGCGGCATAATATTTGAATGACACGCTCGATTTCTGGCGCGCGTCCTATGACAGGGTCGAGTTTGTCTTTCTGGGCTAGTTTGGTGAGGTCGCGACCGAAGGCTTTGAGGGCTGGGTTTTTGCTCTTGCCCTCGTTCTCGCTCTGCATCTCGTTTTCGCCTTCATCCTCGAAGTCCTCAAATTCATCGCCGAGTTCATCCGGGTTAAAGTTGGGGTCAATCTCAGCAAGAATCTCCTGGCGGGTCTGGTTGATGTCAACGTTGAGACTGGTGAGCACACGCGCGGCAACACCTTCCCCTTCGCGCAATAATCCCAGCAGAATGTGCTCAGTACCGACATAGGAATGATCGAGCTGCTCGGCCTCTTTGTTCGACAGGGAGAGAACCTTCTTCACCCGGGGGGTGTAGGGGATGTTTCCCGAAATCGTGTTGTCCGGGCCTGAGCCCACCTGCTTTTCAACTTCTATGCGGACGGTTTCAAGGTCCAGGCCCATGTTTTGCAAGACACTCACAGCAACTCCCTGCCCCAGTTTGATGAGCCCCAGCAGGATGTGTTCAGTGCCGACGTAATTGTGGTTGAAGCGGTCTGCCTCTTTGCGGGCCAGTGCGAGAACTTGTTGGGCTCTTGGTGTGAAATTATTCATGATGAATGCAGGTGCTTTGCGGGCTGTGGGCTATAGCGGGGATTATGGATTGATCGTATATTAAGGAGTTGTGAAGTTTATAACAGGTGAAGAGAGGTTTTGCAACCTGCTACGGATAATTTCCGCACGCATGGTATCCCTTTCTTCGGGCGTGAGTTTACGTTCAGCCTTATGCTGAAGGTGGGCAGGCTCGATGTCCATCAATAAAGAGTCGCAAAGCTTGATTGCTTCCTTGGGAAAACATCCCATGTCACTGCCCAGCCGGACCAGTGACAAATGGGTCAGCGCTTCCTTGGAATCAATAACATAGGCGTATTTGAGCTGGCCATAGGCGCGCGATATTTTGTCGGCAAGCATCTGTGGGTCATCCTCAAGCAGCTTGCTGCGGGCGTTGCGCTCCTGTTCCCTGACCCGTTGAATCACACGCTCTAGTCTGTTGAGAATGTCCTCTTCGGATTCCCCGAGTGTGGACTGGTTGGAAATTTGGAAAAGGTGGCCCAGGGATTCTGTGCCCTCACCGAAAATGCCCCGCACGGCGAGTCCCAGCTTGGCAACCGCCTGAATGACCTGGCCAATATGGTCACTGATGACCAGTCCGGGAAGGTGCAACATGGAGGAGGCGCGCAAGCCTGTGCCAACATTGGTGGGGCATGCGGTCAGATATCCAAGCTCATAGTCAAAAGCGTAGGGCAGCATCTGCTCGAGTTCTTTGTCCACCTTGGCTATGAGTTCGTAAGCTTCCCGCAAATGAAGCCCCGAGCAAATGGACTGCAGCCGCAGGTGGTCCTCCTCGTTGATCATGACACTGAGCGTTTGGTCTCGATTAACCACGATAGCGCTTCCCTCGCTCCTGGCTGCTTGTTCGCGACTGATGAGGTGACGCTCCACCAGAACTTGCTTTTGAACCGAGGAAAGATCGTTGAGCTGTTGGGAAAAGGCATCCTTCATCTCTGGCAAGGCCTCCACTTTGGATTGTAAGTCGGGCAGTATTTCAATGCGCTCATCCTTGCGTGCCCAGCCCGGAAAAGGTGCGCCTGTGATATTGCGTGCGAGCCGTATGCGGCTGGTAAGAACAATGGCGCTGTCCGTATCCACGCCGGTCATCCAGTCCGCCGGGTGTTTCATGAGTGTGGAAAATCGCATCATGGTTTGCTTGACTCCTCTGGGGGTGAACTTTCCTGACCCGGAAGCCTGCTGATTTGATCACGCAGGGCTGCCGCCTTCTCATAATCCTCGGCGCTGACCGCCTCATCAAGCTTTTGCTGGAGCTCCTCGAGTTCCTGAAGCTCCTTGTATGCCTTGACCATGCCCTCGGGAACCCTGCCGGTATGGCTTGTGCCCTTATGCATGCCGCCGAGGTTGTGTTTAATCTCCTTGCGAAAGAAATTGTAGCATTCGCTGCAGCCCAACCTACCCGTTTTTTTCAGATCATCAAAGGCGAATCCACAGCCCGGGCAGCAACGGATCGATGGGCTGGCCATGGGGGTCTCGATTTTAGGGGTGGCCTTTGCGGATCCCTGCTTGATGATATCCTCGGAGCCCAGCAAAAAGCCCTCGGGGTCGGTGATGCCCTGTTGACTGGCGCAGGATTCGCACAGGCACTTTTTTTTGCTGATGCCGTCAATAATCTGAGTGTAGAAGACGGTAGCCTTGTTGTCACAGTGTTCGCATTGCATCACTGTCCTGATGGTAGACCCGCCGCTGGGAAATGCGAAAGCAAAAGCGTCCGCGGGTGCTATTTTTTTATCGGGTATCCCGCCCCAGGCAGTGAGATGGTCTCAAACGGGCAAAACGCCGTCTTGCAATGGGGGAGTTTAGGCGCCAGTGTAGCCGAGGTCGCAAACTGGTTTTTGCAGGGGGTTTTATTTGAGCTCATTGTAGTGAATATTTTTGGTCATATTACGTCAAAACTGGTGAGAGGGCTTGTGCCAGCGGCCCCAGGGCCCGATTCCAACCCTCTCATGGAATTGGCAATGGAGGGTGAGACGGATGCTGAGCATGTCAGGCAGGCAGCAGCTCAAAAAAAGCAGACCGCCCCACCCCCCGATTCCGACGGAGAATCCCATGAAGCAAAAGACAATCAAAAAGCCAGCGCGCTCGAGGACGCTCGCTGGGTGGAACAAGCCAAGGCAGGCAATACGCGTGCCTTTGACCAGCTGGTCTCCAAACACCGGGGAAGGATATATGCCATGATTTACCAGATGGTTAAAAACGATGCCGATGCCTGGGATCTTGCCCAGGAAGCTTTTATCAAAGCCTGGAAGGCACTGCCCGGATTTGAATCGCGAGCCCGGTTTTCTACGTGGCTTTTCCGCATCAGTCATAATGTGGTTTATGATTGGCTGCGAAAGAGGCGCCTCAAGGTGGAGAGTGAGCTCAACGATGAGGTGTTTGATGCCGGCAGAATTGATCCGGGTGCCTTGACGATGCCACAACAGTATCGACGTCCTGATGAGGCGCTTGAACAGAGCGAGCTGCAACAGCGTATCGAAGATGCCCTGGCAAAGCTCTCGGATGAGCATCGTGAGGTCATTGTTCTTCGTGAAATTCAAGGGCTCGATTACAAGGAGATCGCAGAAATCATTGATGGTTCAATGGGGACCGTGATGAGCAGGCTCTATTACGCCCGTCAAAAACTTCAGGGGTATCTCAAATCAGAAATCTAACAAACCAAACAATATGAAACGACAAGATCATGAAGCTCCGGATGAAACGATGCTCACACGCTGGATGGATGGTGAGCTCAGTGGCGACGAGTTGGCACAGGTGGAATTGTGGGCGCAGGGTCACCCGGGCATTTTGGCCGAGCGTGATGCAGTGCAAGCCATGCAGAAGAGCATTAAGGAAAGCGTGCCGGCTGATCGGGAACCTCCCTATGCTGATTTTTTCAACCAGCGCATCCTGCGAATGATCCAAAATGAGCAGGCGCGCCACAGCCCTGATACCGGTGAATCCGGTTCTCAGTGGTTGGGTTTGCTCTGGAGCAAATGGTCGGCGCTGCCCGTGGCAGCTGTGGCGATGGCTCTTTGCTTTTATTTAGGCACTCGTGTAAGCTTCGAGCCTCAGGCCAAGGGACCCGTGGCCTCTGCACTTGCCGCGCCGATGATTTACACGCCAGATGCCGACATCAGGGCAAACGTATTCAGCTCCCATGGCAACGGGGCTACGGTGATTGTTTTGGAAGGGCTCGATGATTTGCCGGATGACTTGGAAATTGTGGGCAATCAAGAGCCCGGGGGTGAGGGGGGAGCCCGTCATCTCATGGCCAGTCATACTGTGCTGTTCTGATCCTTGAGCTAAGCCCATGAGCCTGTCAGCTATTCCTGAGCCTGCATTGAACATGAATCAAATTCGATCTCTCGTTACCATTGCCAGCCTGTTGTTTGTTCTGCTTGCAAGCTCTGTCGCCGCCGAGGAGCCGAACTCGGACAAGGGCAAGGAGGTTGTTGGTCGTGTCAAGGCAGCTCTCTATATTGGGACTGACACGGAGCCCGGGGAATGGGCAGATAAATATGCGATTGTCAGTGAAGAGACAGCCCGCAAAATGCGCGGGATCGAGCAGATGGATTTCCGCTTCTATCGTAAACTCGGGGAGGACACACAGGCGGTTTTTCGTAGTTATGAAAACTGGCTGGCGCCTATCAAGCCATCAGATGAAATTCTGCTCAGCTTCGAGTCGCGAGGATTTTCAGCGGACAAGGGGCTGAGGCTGGATCTCGAGTTTTGGCAAAACCGCCGCAAGATCATACAGATGAATCCCCTTTTACACGCTGGCAAACCCTTGCTCATCCTCGGTCCGGGGTGGCGTGGTTGTAGAATGATCATTGCCGTGGAGCTGGTTGGGAAATAAGTATCTTCACCATGAAATTTGCAAATATCCCGATCCGGCTTTTTGCCACGATCTGCTTGTCCGTCTTGTCCCTTGGTGATGCGCTTTGCGGGGCAGAGAGCCTTACATTTGAGCAGACCCGTATCGAGATGGCGGTTGCCCCCGATGCGAAAACCGTCACCGTGCCGTATTTTTTTTCCAATACCACCGGGCGAGCCATCACTATCAAACGCTACGATTCGGCATGCTCTTGTCTCAGTGCCAAAATCAAGGGGGGCAAGCTGACCTACAAGCCCGGTGAAAGGGGGGAAATCAATGTGACGTTTGAACTGGGCACCTTTGCCGGGTTGGTTGAAAAAACCGTCCTGATATGGACGACTGAGGATAGCGATGAAAAACCATCATCAATTCTCTCCGTCGTGCTGGATATTCCGGTGCTTTTTGAAGTCAACCCGAAGACCGTTTTCTGGGAGCAGCATGGCGAGGCGAAGGCGCAGGTCATCAAGCTCACCGTCAACGACCCGATGCCAATCCATATCTTGGAGCACAGTGTCACCAATAAGAATTTCCAATATGAGTTGAAGACCCTGGAGAAAGGCAGGAAATACGAGCTGGTGGTTGAGCCCCTCGACCTCACCGTTCCAGCGCTTGGCATGATCAAGCTCACTACGGATTCATCCATACCCCGCTACCGCAAGCAGATGGCCTTTGTTTGCGTGCGTAGGCAGGGCTCAGCGCCCTTGGCGCGTTGAATAGTCGCCTTGGTAAAGGGCGGAATCATTTGATAAACGACTACCGTGCCAACCACTGGCGTTCACAATATTGGACAACTCTATATAGGGGTGCTCGGGGGTGGAGGTGTTCCAGCGAAAGGAGAGGACGCAGTATCTGGAGGCGGTATAGGGAAACGCCTTGCCTGTGCCGACCTGGTCCATCAGGGGGGAGTCTTTTGGCAGGAAGGCATCGAAGTGGGCCGGGTAGTAAGGGTGGCTTTTAATACTGAAGCGCACCATGGACTTCTTCATTTCATCAGGCAGTAGGGCAACCTCATCAGCAATGTTTGCCTCCGCAATACAGTGGAAGGTGGCATTTTCCATGTGTGGTCCCCGGGCATATTCTGCCAATCCCTTATTGTAATGTTCAATAAAAGCTTTCGCATTGATAAGTGGAGGATGGGTGCCCGTGCGCTCGACAAGAAGAACGACAACATTGAGGCGTTCCCGGTCTTCGGCGGGGTCTTCAAAGCTCACCATGTAGCGATACTCGATGACATTCTCTTCCATCCCGGCCTGGTTCTCCATCTGGCGAATGGATCTGACCGGTTTGAAGCGGCGTTCCAGGCAGCTATCCTGTATGTCGGCAGACGAGGCTTGCTCCTTGAGTATGAAGGGCAGCCTATCCTTGAGCGTTTGGGCATTGAGGAATTTCTCGAGATTTTGATCAGCCAGATAGCCCACCACCGGAGCAGGACCCGGTGCGGGTGTGTCGACAATTTCCTGCTCCTGCTTGGGGGCAAAGGGTGAGAGGTCGAGCTCGGGAAATTCTCCCTTTTCCATGGTGTTGGCCATCACGGGACTGGGTTTTGGGGAGGGGGTGGGCGTCACCGCTTGCTTTGGGGGTGCGGGAACAATGACCGGGGCCTTGTTTATGGCTGGTTGATTGGCAGGTTGTGCGACGAGCTTCGGAGCAAGCTCTTTGGCAGCTGTTCGTTGTGGGGCATTCGCTGGTGCATCCGTGTTTTGCTTTACCTCACTGACAAGAGAAGGTGATTGAGCGGTTTTTGATTCAGGCAGGGGTGCTTTTCGGGTCTCGGCGGGTGCAGGCTCCTGCTGCGAGCTTTGCCCGGGTTGTCGGGCAAGGTCTTGAAACTGCCTGATGTCAACCACACCCATGAGATGCAAAACCACCGATACGACAAGAGAGGCAACAGCAACAAAGGCGCATGGAACAATCACGCCCAGTAGTGTAATTTTGCCTGGAAGGGCATCAGTATTGTCCGTCTCCGTGTCGATATCATATGGAGTGACTTGACGATATTCTGTTTGATGAGCTTCGAGAGGTGCTGGCTCGGCCTTGTTTTTTTCAGCCTGGGCCGACTGGCGGATCAATTGGGCAGCTGCGTGAATCTTTGCCGCGGGAATGTGCGCGGCCCTCTGCCCTGACGCTTGAGCCCCATGCTGCAGAGTCGAAGCTGGAGCGGTGATTTGTTCGCCGCATTTGGGGCAGGGCGCACTGACACCTGCCATGACAACATCAACCCGGAGTTGGCAAGCGCATGCCGGGCATGAAAAGTCAATGGTGTTGGTTTCGGGCATTGAATGAGAACGCCTTCCTGTTAGTGAGCGCTAATAGTTTGCATCTTTAAAATACAATGTCAACTTGTGATCTGGAGGGAGAAGGCCTTCAGGCCCGGCCGGAATGAAAAAAATGACATCCTGATGCACTCGTGAATTGCCAACCCCTGTCTGCTTACTAGACTCGTCTTGCCTGTATCCGTCATGTCTTCTGCCTCCTTTGTTCATCTGCACGTCCACTCCGAGTATTCCACCTTGGATTCGACGATCAGGACCAAGGAGCTTGTAGCCAGGGCAGCGGAGTTGGGCATGCCGGCTGTGGCGATGACCGATCACGGCAACCTCTATGCCGCTGTCGAATTTTATCAAAATGCCCTTGCAGCAGGGGTAAAGCCCATTCTGGGATGCGAGATCTATTTGGCGCCTGCCTCCTTAAACGACAAAAAGGAGGTGCCGGGCCGCAAGAACTCCACACATCTGACCTTGCTGGCCAAAAATGAAACCGGATGGAAAAATCTCGTTAAGCTGGTGACCATTGGCCACCTCGAGGGGGAGTATCTGGGTGAGCCACGGGTCGACCGTGAGCATTTGGCAGAGTATGCCGAGGGCTTGATTTGCCTCAGCGGCTGCATTCATGGGGCGGTCAACGAGTGGCTTCATCAGAATGATATCCGGGCAGCCCAAAAAGAGGTCCTGGCACTGTGTGATATTTTCGGCAAGGACGATTTCTATCTCGAGCTCAATGATCAGGGGCTTGAAATCCAGCAGGAAATCAACATGCAGCTGAAGCGTTTTTCCGAGGACTTGGGACTCAAGATGGTGGCGACCAATGATGTTCACTTCCTGGGCAAGGAGGATGCGGAAGCCCAGGACGTATTGCTTTGTATCGGAGAGGGAAGATTGCTCCTTGATGAAAACAGGAAACGATACCCTGCCGAGCACTACTTCAAGTCCAGTGAGGGGATGAGAGAGCTGTTTGCAGAATTTCCGGGCGCTTGTGATGCAAGTCTGGAGATTGCAGATAAATGCAATATCGAACTCAAGCTCGACCCTACCAGCTAGGAGAAATATCCGCAGTTTGATTCGCCTGACGGAACTCCCCGTGAGGAATACTTCCGCAAGGTTTGTTTTGAGGGATTGGGGGAGCGTTACCCCGCAGAAAAAATCGAACAACTCTCCGAGCAGCTGGATATTACCACTGACAAAGTCAAAGAGCTTCTCAATGATCGTCTCGATTATGAAATCAAGACCATTAATGAACTTGGTTTTGCCTCATACTTCCTGATCACAGCAGATTTTATCCAATGGGGGCGCGATCACGATATTCCAGTGGGTCCGGGGCGTGGGTCTGCCGCTGGTTCATTGGTGGCCTACACCATGGGCATAACCAACATATGCCCGATCCGTTTCGGTCTGCTTTTCGAGCGCTTCCTCAATCCCGAGCGCGTTAGCCCGCCGGATGTTGACATTGATTTTTGTCAGAGCCGCCGCCCCGAAGTTATTGACTATGTCAGGGGCAAATATGGTGAGCGCTCTGTGTCACACATCATCACCTACGGTACTCTGGGTGCGAAAAGTGTGATCCGCGATGTGGCGCGGGTGATGGGCATTAGCTATGGCGATGCAGACATGTTGGCCAAAATGATCGAGGCCAGGCCCGGGGTGAAACTGCAGGATGAATACAGGGAGAAACAAGAGCTTCGCGATATTATTGAAAACAGCTCCACCTGGCAGGAGCTCTGGAGTTACGCGACCAAACTTGAAGGCCTGAATCGCAATACCGGAGTCCATGCTGCCGGTATTGTGATCGGTGATCGGGATCTTGATGAGCACTGTGCACTGACCAGAGGAAACGACGGTGAGGTGGTCACCCAGTGTGACATGAATGCGATTACGGAGGTGGGCTTGCTGAAGATGGATTTTCTGGGGCTCAAGAACCTGACGGTGATTCAGGATGCTGTCGCGCATATCAGGCAGCACAGCCCCGAGTTTGACATCAACGGGATCCCACTGGATGACAAGCCGACTTTGGATCTTCTCAACCGGGGCGAGACAATGGGTGTGTTCCAGCTTGAATCCGGCGGTATGGTGGAGACGTGCCGTAAATACGGAATTCAGAAAATTGATGATATCATTGATCTGTTGGCACTCTATCGACCCGGTGCGATGGACTATATCGACCAGATGATCGAGGTCAAAAAAGGGCTCAAGCCGGTCAATTATGAGCATCCTCTTCTCGAGGATATCTGTGGGGATACCTACGGGGTCATGATTTACCAGGAGCAGGTGCAAAATGCGGCCAAGCAACTTGCCGGCTACACCCTCGGTGGGGCCGATATTCTCCGGCGCGCGATGGGAAAGAAGAAGCCCTCCGAGATGGCCAAGCAGCGTGAAATCTTTGTGGAGGGCTGCAAGACAACCAACAACATCGATGCCACGCTCGCCAACCAGATCTTTGACAAAATAGCGGGCTTTGCTGGTTACGGATTTAACAAATCTCACTCCGCCTGTTACGGTCACATCTCCTACTGGACAGCTTATCTTAAAGCCAATTACCCGGTGGAATTCATGGCCGGGTTGCTCTCCAACGAGCTTAACAATACGGACAAAATCGGCATCTTCATTTCCGAGTGCCACCGCATGGATATAGAAGTGTTGCCTCCCGATATCAATCAGTCCCAGTTGCGCTTTGCCCCCGAGTCAACGCCTTCGGGAAGGAGGGCTATCCGCTACGGGTTGGCGGCGATAAAAAATGTGGGAGAGGGGGCCATGGCAACTGCTATCGCGGAGCGAGAAAAAAACGGGGTCTTTAGTAATCTGGATGATTTCTCCAACAGGCTGGACTCACGAAGTGTCAATAAACGCATTTTGGAAAACCTCATCAAAGCGGGCGCCATGGATTGGACGGGCGAAACACGCGCCAGCATGTTTTCCCGAGTTGAACAAGTCGTGGCATCTGCGAGCTCAGCGCAGCGGGACAGGGCGCAAGGACAGGTCTCCTTGTTTGACACCATGGACTTTGCGGGTGCTGCCAGCGACCCGGAGCAGGCCTGCTCTGTCTGCGAGGAGCAGGAATGGCAGAAGGATGAGCGTCTGGGCCACGAAAAGGAGTTGCTAGGCTATTACACCAGTGGCCATCCACTTGATAAATACCGGGCCGCCATTGATTCAGGCAAGTTTGAGAAAATCGGTCTCCTGGACGAGCTCGATACCAAAGACAAACGTGCGCGCTACCCCTTTGCCGGCATGATCCGGCATGTTGAGCACAAAGTGACCCGGGCGGGCAAGCCCTTCGGGGTTGTTCATATCGAGGATTTCACCGGCAGTTGTGAAGTGGTTTGCTGGTCGGAGAGCTATAGCCCCGCGCGTGAGGCAGGGCTACTCGTGCCCGGGCAGGTCATTCGCCTTCAGGCCGGGATCAAGGTCGATGAGCGCACCGAGACCCTGAGCCTTACAGGTTCCCAGATCAAGGAGCTCAAAGCGCGCAAAAGCAACAACACCGGATCCGTCCAGGTTAGTCTATGGCTTGCGAGGCACACCAGGAGTGATCTGGAGTCCATCCGAAACATTCTCATTGAGTATCCTGGGGAGACACCTGTTGAGATTCATCTCCAAAGCAGTACAGGTAAGAGAGCCACGGTACAAGCCGGCGAGAGTCTGCGAGTCAAGAAGTGTGCCGCTCTTGAAAAGGCCCTGGCCAGATGGTCGGAGTAGCCGAAGAGAGGACAGGCTCTCATTCCCGTGTGATTAGTAATCGCCGTGTAGTGCCACCCGCACATCGCCATGGTAGCGGTAATGCCCGACAATCTGGTATTCGAGCAGTTTGTTTTCCCACTGCGGGCCGGAGCCGATGTTGTGGACGACCCACTTCTCACCCTTACGTATGCCCGGGCCGGGAACTACAATACCCATGTGGGTGTCTCCATGCGGCAATCTCCAGACAATCACATCCCCGTAATTGAAGTTCTCTGTTGAGGCTTCCGTGTTACCAGGTGTCACTTCCTTGCCGTGCCTGGAGAGGTAGCGTTGCAGGTTGGGCACACGCCTGTGGTCGATGTTGGAGTCGGGTTGGGTCAAGCCCCAGAGCTGCGGGTAAATTCTAAAGTGGTGACGCATGTCCTCATGGACAAGTTCCTGAAGGTCAATACCCAGGGTGCGATAGCTCCGAACAATCAAATCTGAGCAAACTCCCTTGCTGCTGGGAATATCTCCCATGGGATAGCTGATCTTGTAGTAGGCATCATCGTAGGCAATCTCTTCAAGGGTTCGCTCAAGAGCTGCTGCTGCGAGCTGATTGCCAAAACCACCACTCTGCTCAAGCCACGAGACGGTATTGTCTACATTAAGCTCAGTGTCTGGGGCCCTGTAGGCCAGAGCATTGTTAATGAGTGGACGGGCAGCGATTCCGACCCCGATGATCACAAGCAATACCATCAGCCAGCCACCACCCCATGATTTACGCATGGGTTTTCTTGGTCGGGGGCCAATGTATTCAATCGGATGCATGTAAGAGTGAATTTTTGAATACTATGAATTTCGGATGTGCTGATGCTTAGCGGATAGTGATAGGTTCACAACATATATATGTGTCAGGATGCCAGTTTATTTCATCAATGTCGATAAAATATTAATTTAGCTTAATATTTTACCCCTTCAGGACTGTGAAATAGAGCCTCCTGGGGTTGAAAATGTAGTCTCATCCGGCTTCTTCCAAGCAATTTTGAGGCCATTGAAGATTTTTTTTTTGGCTTTGGCAGACGGGCAGAGGCAAGCCAAATTGCATCATGCAGATCGACTGTCAACATGATGAAGTGGACTGGGATTCCCATGATCCCCTCTGGGCACAGCTTGAGCAGGACTGGTTTGGCCAGTGCCTCGACATTGCTGCATCCTATGCGCTGACGGCAGACCCTCAAAACTTGTGGTTTTGTGCGGGGAGAAAGAAACGGGCAAGTATCTCAGCCGATGCCCGTCCCCATGAATTTGTGGAAGGTCTTTGGAACCATGACGTCGCTGAATTGTTCATCAAGGACATGCAATCCGATCGTTATCTAGAGATCAATCTCGCACCCAGCGGTGCCTGGTGGAGTGCTGAGTTCTATGGCCCGCGTATGAGAGTTCATAGCGAGGCAGCCCCCATTGAGGGAGTGCGCAGCCACTCAAGAATTGCAGTGGATGGATGCTGGCAGGCAGCAGTGGCAATTCCAATTGCCTACCTTGAGCTGCATTTTGGCTTTGGCATGGATAGCCGTTTGAATGTGACCTTCATTGTGGATTCACCACAGCAACGATTCTTATCCGCTGTCAGATTGCCGGGAGATATGCCCGATTTCCACCAGCCCGGATATTTTGAGCAAGCAACATTCGTAAGGGGATGAGTGCACTATCTGGCCCGGGCCAAGCAAGCCACAACGCATCCTCGCTTTGACATGGCTACAGCAGCGGTCTTACAAGTTGAATAATCTCTGGTAGTTTGTTACTTTCATCCTCCCGATGGCACTGGATCTACAGAATAGGCTTGAACTTGCGTTGTTGGCATCCAACGAGGGAGTCTGGGATTGGTATGTTGGAGAGCAGGAAATTTACTACTCGGAGCGCGTGCTGGATTTTCTTGGGTATCCCGCAGACAAGGCCCCCAACATCATTCTGCAAGCGCGGAAATACTTCCACCCTGAAGATCTTGCCGAGCTCAGGAACACCTTCAAAAAAATTGTCAGAAAGAACGGTGAGGACACGCTGGCGGATGACTGCCGCTACCTGCATCCAAACGGCTCATGGCGGTGGCTTCGGATCCGGGGCGTGGTTGTTCGCGATGATGAGGGGGCGGCCTACCGAATTGTTGGATCCATCATCGATATTTCCAAAAGAAAGAATGCCGAAATGGCCTTGGAAGAGGAGCGCCACCGATTGAGAGATCTCATCGAGAACATCCCGATCAATGTTTACTACAAGGACAAGGAGTCGAGATTTGTTCTGGCAAATAGCTCCACGGCGGAAAAGCTCGGAGCAAAGTCCGTGGACGATCTTTTGGGAAAAACAGACCACGATTTCTTTGACAAACGGCATGCGGACATGGGCCGTGCAGACGAGCTGGAAATCATGCGGACCCGGGTTCCGATGCTCAAGGCTCTGCAAAAGGAAACCTACTCGGACGGAAAAACCACATGGGCGGAGACATCCAAGTTGCCCTGGCTTGACCGCAAGGGAGAGCTGTGCGGGACTTTTGGCATTACCACAGACATCACCGCATTGTTCAATGCACAGCGCGAGCTTGGGACTCTCGCCAATGAGTTGAAGAAGCGCAATGAGGCGATCGAGGAGGAGTTGCAGCTCGCGCGTCAGATTCAACAGGCACTGCTGCCCAAGGAACTCGATGGGCTCATTCTCAAGGACAACGAGCGTGAGGTGACGGTGGGCTGCCGGTATTGCCCGGCATCGGAGATGGCGGGGGACTTTTTTGAGGTCATCCCCATTTCCCAACACTGTATGGGCATTCTCCTCTGTGATGTCATGGGACATGGAGTGAGGGCGTCCCTGGTGGTATCCATGCTGCGTGGACTCATGGAGAAGGAACGTGAGTCCGCCACCAGCCCCGAGTGGTTCCTCTATGGGGTCAATGACGGGCTTGTTTCCATTTTTGAGAGAGCGGGCGTGACCTTGTTTGCCACTGCCATTTATTTTGTCATCGACCTTAAAAAGGGAACCCTGCAGTACTGCTGTGCGGGGCATCCGGCCCCGATTGTCGTCAGGCTGGGCGAGGGAAGTCTGTTAAGCCAGGAGGGGACAAAACCCAACCCCGCCCTGGGACTTATTCCCCAGGCGGTTTTCACTACACACAGCATTTCGCTAGATGACATTGACCGCATGCTCGTCTACACCGATGGCTTGCACGAGGTTGAGGATGCTGACGGTGAGCAATTGGGTATTGAGCGCGTCATCAGCAGGCTGGAGAACAGTATGGAGGATGATCTGGAAAAATCGCTCGATACATTGCTCGATTACGCCCGCCGCCACAGTGTTGAGGGTGAGTTTGCCGATGACGTTTGCCTCTTTGCCATCGATGTGGGCTCAGGTTTGTAGCTTGGGAAAAATGGTACGAGGAAATCGGGAATGGTGGGGGTTGGCCTGCTCCTTTGCGTCTCTGCGTCTTGGCGTGAGCCCAATGAGCACTGAGATCACCAGTTCAGCCCGGCGAGGGACTTGGGCAGGAAGATGCCGTCCTTGCGGATGAGCTTGCCGTCGAACCAGACTTCACCGCCCCCGTAGTCCTTGCGCTGGATGGTGACCATGTCCCAGTGCACCTGGGAGCGGTTGCCGTTGTCCGCCTCCTCGTAGGCCTGGCCGGGGGTGAAGTGGAAGGAGCCGGCGATTTTTTCATCAAAGAGGATGTCGCGCATGGGCTCTTTGATGCCCGGGTGGAAGCCGAGGGCAAACTCGCCGATGTAGCGTGCCCCGGGGTCGCTATCGAGGATCTTGTTGAGCTCTTTGGTCTTGGAGCCGGCATCGGCCTTGACGATCTTGCCTTGCACGAACTCCAAGCGGATGTTGTCGAAGGGAATGCCCTGATAGACGGTGGGCGCGTTGTGGGTGATGTAGCCTTCAACGCTGTCCTTGACCGGAGCGGTGAAGACTTCGCCGTCCGGGATGTTGTAGTTGCCCCCGCAGACAATGGCGGGGATGTCCTTGATGGAAAAGCGCAGATCCGTGCCCTTGCTTTTGATGTGCACCTTGTCGGTCTTTTCCATCAGGCGCTTGAGGGCGCGCATCGCGGGCAGCATCGCCTTGTAGTCGGCGAGGCAGACATCAAAGTAAAAGTCTTCAAAGGCCTCGGTACTCATGCCCGCCTGCTGGGCCATGGCGGGGTGGGGCCAGCGCAGCACGCACCACTTGGTGTGATCCACGCGCCGGTTCATCACCTTGCGCATGTGCTTGAGCATGGTGTTCATGTTTTGGGCGGGCACGTCACTTGATTCACAAATGTTGTGCGAGCCACGCACGGCGATATAGGCGTCCATGTCCTTCATCTCGGCGAGCTGGTGTTTGGCGATGAGTGTGTATTGCTCATCACTGGCTCCGAGCAGCATCTCGCGGCCCAACAGAGCATGTTCAATTTTCAACACCGGGATGGCCTTTTTGGCACGCACTTCGCGGATCAGGGCAATGCCTAGCTCGTCTGGCACATCGCAGAGATGCAGCATGACCTTTTCACCTTTTTGGACTCGGGTGGAGTAACGGACAAGCTGGCGGGCAAGCTGGGTGATGCGCGGGTCTTTCATGGCCAACAGACTCAGCAATCTACCGCCAGTAGTCAAGTGAAGCGATATTTCGTTTGCCTGCGGTGTGGCATGGACGTAGGAATCGGCATGGTCGAAGGTGAAGCAAGAATCAAGCTGGGGGTGCTGGGCTCCGGCTCGGGTTCCAACATGCAGGCGATCCTGGATGCGATCGGGGATGGCTCGCTGAATGCCGAGATCGTGTTGGTACTTTCCGACAATCCGGAGGCCTATATTCTGGAGCGGGCGCGCAAGGCGGGGATTCCTGCGGAGGTGATTGATTGCGGTGGTTACCAGACCAGGTTTCCCGGGGAGTCTCAGGCCGCTGTGGCAGCCAAGCTCAAGTCCCTGGGCGTGGACATGGTCTGCCTGGCTGGATTCATGCGACTGGTGAAGCAGCCGATGCTGGACGTTTTCCCCAATCGCATCCTCAACATCCACCCCTCACTATTGCCGGCCTACCCCGGGCTGATGGCCTGGAAGCAGGCCGTGGAGGATGGGGCCACTGAGTCCGGCTGCACGGTGCACTATGTGGATGCCGGCATGGACACAGGACCGATCATCATCCAAGCCCGGGTGCCGGTCCTGCCGGAGGATACTGCCGAGTCCCTACACCAGCGTATTCAAGTCGAGGAACATCAACTTTACCCGGCAGCAATCAGAAAAGTAGCGGGCATGAAGCCATAGAAGATCGCTACTCGACACGCCGCGGAAGTGGTGTATTTCCTTTTCAATCAACCGAACCATTCAAACGATGCCCAAGAAAACAGACGCCAAGAAGTCATCAAGAAAGCAAGCCTGGGAAAAGCCGATGCCAGCGGCGCAGTTCGAGTTCATGCGAGAGGTGTTGGCTGCTCCAAGCCCCATTGGCCTGGAAGCCGCCATGTCCTACGGGGTGTTGAAGCCTTATTTCGAAAAGTTCATGCCGAAGAGCTGGGCGATTCACCAGTTCAAGGGCAATGCCGGCATCGTGGTAGACACCCACACTGGGCGTGACGACATGACCTCGGTCATGATTATCGGCCATTCGGACAAGATCCGCATGCAGGTGCGCAAGATTGATACCGATGGCAAGATCTGGGTCAACACGGATTCGTTTTTGCCCTGCACGCTCATCGGCCACGAGGTGAAGCTCTTCAGCCAGGACCCGAAGAAACCGGGGGTGTACCGCTGTATCGAGGGTGGCACCATTGAGGCATTGGGTGCGATCCACTTTTCCGAGCCGGCACAACGCACCGGCGACAAGGGGGTCAAGCCGGAGATGATCTATCTGGAGCTGCAGATGCACGGGGAAAAGTGCAAGGAGCGCGTCGAGGCCCTGGGTATCCGTGCAGGGGATCCGATCATTCTCAACCGCCCGATCAGGAAGGGTTTTTGTGACGACACTTTCTACGGTGCCTATCTCGATAACGGGCTGGGTTGTTTCGTGGTGGCGGAAGTTGCCCGGATTCTGGCGAAGTCACCGCTCAAGAACCTGCGCGTGCTCTACACCATCGCCACCCATGAGGAGATCGGCCGCTTTGGGGCCACCACGATCGCGGGCGAACTCAAACCCGACATCCTGATCGGCTCGGATGTCAATCACGACTACAATGCGGCTCCGGGCATCTCCGCCAAGCGCATGAACGAGCTCGCCATGGGCAAGGGCTTCACCCTGACCAACGGCTCAGTCACCAGCGAGTTTCTCAACCATTGCATTGAAAAAGCCTGCCGGGCTAAAAAGATTCCCTACCAGGTGGACTTCTCTGGCCGGGACACCGGCACAGATGCGATGGCAGCCGTGCTCGCGGGCATTGACAGTGCCTCGACCTCGATCGGTTTCCCGATCCGTAACATGCATACGATTTCCGAGACAGGACACACCGCGGATGTGCTCGCTGCCATTCACGGCATGGTGGAGACCTTCAAGGCGATGGACGGGATGCACCGCGGCAAGGGCATTAGCCGTGATGACCTCAAGAACGGGCATCCCAGGCTCGACGACGCAGAGGCCATCTAGTCCTTACTCCACGGTGACGCTCTTGGCGAGGTTGCGGGGCTGGTCGATGGCGCAGCCGCGGATGCGCGCGATGTGGTAAGAGAGCAGCTGCAGGGCAACGGCTGCGGGAATCACGGCAGTATACTGGGGACATGCCGGGATTTCGATAACGTGGTCACAGGCCTCGCGGGCTTCCTCGTCACCCTCAGTGATAATTCCCAGCACCGGGGCACTGCGTGCCTTGCATTCCGCCACATTGCCAAGTGTTTTCTCCTGCCCGGGTCCCTGGTTGAGCAAGGCGACCACCGGCATGGATTCCTCGAGAAGTGCGATAGGCCCGTGCTTGAGCTCAGCTGCGTGGTAGCCTTCCGCGTGGATGTAGGAAATTTCCTTGAGCTTGAGGGCGCCCTCCAAGGCCACAGGATACATGTAGCCGCGGCCGATGAAAAAGGCGTTATTAAAATCAGCGTAGTGGGCAGCGATCTTGGCAATCTGGTCGTTACTTTTGAGAACTGCCTCTACCAACGAGGGAATGCGTTCAATTTCACGGGCAATTTCAATGCCTTGTTCACGTGACAAGCGGTGAGCACGGGCCAGCTTGAGGGCGATCATCAACAAGGTGGAGACCTGGCTGGTGAAGGCCTTGGTGGATGCTACGCTAATCTCGGGGCCTGCGTGCAAATAAATGCCTCGTCCGGTTTCGCGTGCAATGGTGGACCCGACCACATTGACCAGAGCTGCAACGAGTGAGCCTTTGTCCACGGCCTCTCTGACAGCTGCCAGTGTGTCCGCTGTCTCGCCGGACTGGCTGATGGCCAGTACCATGTCCCGGCTACCCACAATGGGGTTGCGATATCGAAATTCCGCTGCCTGCTCCACCTCGGCGGGAATAGCGGCGAAGTCCTCGACAGCGTACTCACCAATCAGTCCTGCATTCATGGAAGTGCCACAGCCTACGATGAGAAGGCGCTGGATATCGACGAGCTCACGGGGTGAGAGATTGAGGCCTGAAAGAATGGCAGTGCCGCGCTCAACGTCGATGCGGCCTCTGATGGTGTTGCTGATCGCTTCAGGTTGTTCATAGATTTCCTTGAGCATGTAGTGCTCAAAGCCGCCCTTTTCGGCGGCGTCGGGAGACCAGTCGATTTCCGAGGGGGTGCGAGAGACGGCGCCTTTTCCGAGGCTGTGAATGTCTACCTTGCTGCCTTCGATACGGGCAATGTCATTATCATCGAGATAGATGGCCTGCCGGGTGTAGGTAATGACCGCGGAAGCATCAGAGGCCACAATGGTCTCATCCTCACCTAGACCAATGACAATGGGTGAGCCGCTGCGCGCTACAACCAGAACACCGGGCTCATCCTTTGCCATGCATGTAATACCGTAGGTTCCATCCACTTCCTTGAGAGCGGCAGTGACCGCGGCCAGCAAGTCGCCATCGTAATGGGCCTCCACCAGGTGAGCGAGCACTTCCGTGTCCGTCTCAGATTTGAATGTGTGGCCCTGCGCCTTGAAGCGATCCCGAAGGGCGTTGTGGTTTTCAATAATGCCGTTGTGAACAAGAACCACGCGACCCTCATTGCCCTCATGTGGGTGGGCATTGGTGGTGGTTGGTGGGCCGTGGGTTGCCCAGCGGGTGTGGGCAATGCCGCTGTGTGCACCAGAGAGCAATTGGGACTCTTGTTCGACGAGTTCTGCCAGACCCGCAACCTTGCCACTTTGTTTGCGAATAATGATGCCCTGATCAGTGGTTACAGCGACACCGGCTGAGTCATACCCACGGTATTCGAGTTTTTTCAAACCGCTGATGAGAACCGGCATTGCCGATCGTTTGCCTGTATATCCTACTATTCCGCACATGATGATCAGATTTGGGTAATGATGATTGGGTGATTATGTGGTGATGTCCTTCTGGACAGTCTGGTTGGGAAGTGTTTGTGAATGGGGTCCAAGTTTGCGTCCCGGATAGATGGCGGTGAGGATGCCTGTGTGGGTGCCGTCACCGACGATGGTGCCGAGTTTCCTGCGGCCGGTATCAACAAGGCCGCCACGCACCCGGGAAAGGTGATTCGCGCCGTCGTGACGGAGGTTGGAAGTAATGGTTCCAGCTCCGAAGTTGACATAATTGCCTATGACGGAGTCACCCACGTAGCTCAGATGCCCGATGGACGAGTGATGGCCAATGATCGAGTTTTTGATTTCGACCGCCTGGCCGATATGGCAGTGGTTGCCGATGGTAGTGGATCCACGCAGGTAGCAGTTGGGGCCGATCTTGCAATGCTGCCCGATGATGACGTTGCCCTCGATGACCACACCGGGAAGAATGCGCGAGCCCTCACCAAGCTGTACGATGCCATCGATATGAGCAGCAGGGCTGATATCTCCGTGATTAGCCTGCTCGGTGAGTTGTGATACGAGTTGCTCGTTGACTGCGATGTAATCCCAGGGATAGCGAATGAGCATGGACTGCCCCGATGCCGTGAGCTGGGTGGAGGAGTCGTCCCCCGGATCCTCACCGGTCCATGCGAGGACATCACCGTTGGCCGTCACAAGAACTGCCGGGGATTGAGCCTCGGCCAGGGCTTGCCAGTCTTGCCGGCTTACCCAGGCGTTTTCGACCATGTGGGCTTCCTCCACGCCCTCTGCCAGGCGTTGCTGAAGCTCTTGCAGGGTGGATCCGGCCAGAAGCTGGTCGCCCATTTTTGAGCCCTGGTGCAGGGGCCAGAGATCGATCTGCTTGGCGGTGTGAATGGTCATGGCTGGATGAAATCGTTGTTCACAGTCGGTCCTGTCTCAGGCGCCAATGGTATTTTCAATAGCGGCCGCGATGAGCTCTGCCTGGTTTCTGGCGAGCTCAGCATCAGGGCATTCGGTCAGAACGCGAATCTTGGGCTCGGTGCCTGAGTAGCGGACAAATACCCGGCCCTTGTCCGCAAAGGCAGCCTCTGCCTTTTTGATGGCCGCATCAATCTCCGGCACTTCCTCGGTGGGTGGCTTTTGGGTGACATTCAATCCGAGCAGAACCTGTGGGTAGACCTCCATGCAGTCGACGAGTTCGGAGAGCGGCTGCCCTTTCTCGCGCATCGTTGAGAGCAGCATCAGCGCACTCATAATACCGTCACCCGTCGTGGCGTAATCGGAGTAAATGATGTGCCCTGAATTTTCACCTCCGAGGTTGTAGCCCTTTTCACGCATGCGCTCGAGCACAAGGCGGTCCCCTACACCCGTGGTTTCGAGCATGATGCCATCAGCAGCGAGGGCGTCGCGCATGCCAAGATTGCTCATCACCGTTGCCACCAGGGTGTTGCCCTTGAGCTTGCCCTGTTCTTTCAAGGTCTTGGCACAGAGGCAGAGGATACGGTCGCCGTCAATGACCTGGCCCTTTTCATCACAAAAAATCACGCGGTCAGCATCGCCATCAAAGCAAATGCCGACATCGGCACCATGCTCTTTGACCATGGCAGCGGCTTTTTCTGGGTGAAGAGCCCCTACACCAGCATTGATGTTGCGGCCATCAGGATGGACGGACATCTTGATGACATCTGCACCCAATTCCTCAAAAATCAGCGGGCCTACGTGGTAGGCGGCACCATGGGCACAATCGATGACGATCTTCAGCCCACGGAGGGAATCGGCTCCCACGGCGTTCTTGGTGAACTCGATATAGCGACCCATGGCATCATCAATGCGGATGGCTTTACCGAGATCTCCACCTGGATGAGGCAGCTCATCGGCAAGGATCATCTTTTCAACCTCTTGCTCGAGCTCATCACTGAGCTTGTAGCCATCACGACCGAAGATCTTAATACCGTTATCCTGATAGGGGTTGTGGGAGGCAGTGAGCATGATGCCCGCATCGCAGCCCATGGAGCGGGTGAGGTGGGCAACGGCTGGGGTGGGTGCCGGGCCGGTGAGAAGCACACGTGATCCCTCGGAGACAAGGCCGCTGGTGATGGCGGTCTCAAGCATGTAGCCAGAAAGGCGGGTGTCCTTGCCAATGACGACCTTGTGGCGTCTTTCTCCGTCTGACTGCAGCAGTCGAGCCACAGCGCGCCCCACCCTCAGGGCAACCTCGGGAGTGATGGGGTATTGATTGGCCACGCCTCGAATGCCATCTGTGCCAAATAGTTTTTTACTCATTAGCCTTGGTGAATGGTTTATGCTCGCGCGAAGCGCAACAGCATAGAGGTAGCATGCATGCCCATAATACATAAGTAAAGTTAAAGTATTCCGAACAATCAGGTGGAAGTATCGGTCAGATTTTGAGCCTGATTGAGTCGGACCCGGCAGCATGGATGTGCTCTTTTTTCCTTGAATTGGAGCCTGGTCATGCAACATTTGCTGGGGGATTTGACCCTTTGTGCACGGGTATGCTCACTGCCCCTCTATCATCCAACCTCTATCTGTACTAAACTACATGAATTATTTCACGAAAGCCGGCCTGCTCCTCTTTGCGTGCGCCTTTTTTGGGGGCAACCATCTCAGTCATGCTGCCCTTGCAAAGCCGGATAAAGCGCGCAAGGAAGTATCCGAGGAGCAACTTCTGGCCGCTGCCCGGCAAATTGACAAATACGTCGCTGAAATCTACAAAAAGAAGAATGCGGAGATACCTGCTGATGCCAGTGATTCGGTTTTTTTGCGGCGCAGTTTCCTGCTGGCTGCCGGGCGCATACCTACGGTGGAAGAGGCCCGAGTGTATCTTGAATCCGAGGACCCCAACAAGCGTATCCTGCTGGTGCGCTATTTGATGAACTCCAAAGGTTATCAGAGCCATATGAGTAACTGGCTCCTTGATATGCTGCGTGTGAAGGAAATATTCCAGCGCCGCTATTCCGCGGCACCTTATGTCGATTGGGTGCGGCAAGCCGTGGCTGATAACATGCCTTTCGACGTCATGACGCGTGAGCTGCTCTCTGCGGAAGGCATGCTCTGGGAGAACGGGGCTGTTGGCTATTACATCAATGACAAGGGAATGCCTTTTGACAACTTGTCCAACACCATGCGCTTGTTCCTGGGTACGCGCATGGAATGCGCTCAGTGCCATGATGACCCCTTTAATGATTGGGAAAGAATGGACTTTTTCCAACTTGCCGCCTTCACCAATGGCCAGGGTGAAATGAACCGCGATGTTTTTGACCCAGTGTGGCGCAATATTACGAAAGAATTTGAGCGGGGGACACCAACCTTCAGTTTTTACGATTTCATCGGCAACAATATTTACTATCAGACCCTTTCAGGCCCGGGAAAAGGTCGCATCAAGCTGCCCAATGACTACCAATACAGTGATGGTGATCCCGGGGAGATGATTGCGGCGAAAACGCCGAAAGACCACTCCTTTGCCAGAAGCCTCAAGATGTCTGATCGAAAAGATGCAGACGACGGCAGGAAGGCCTTTGCTGAGTGGGTAACAGATCGTGACAACGATCGCTTCGTGATGACGATCACCAACCGCATGTGGAAGCGTATCGTCGGCACGGCGCTCTACGAGCCCTTTGATGAGTATGTGGAGGAAAATGAAACCACTTCCCCCGCCATGACTCGTTATCTGAAAAAACTGATGCAGGATCTCGACTATGACCTGCGTGCTTTCCAGCATGTCCTGATGCTCACCCGTGTCTATGCCTTTGCATCCTCCGAGCATGAGCTGATGCCGGGCGAAAAACCCATCTTCGATGGGCGCAAGATCGGCCGCATGAGTGCCGAGCAATACTGGGATTCACTTGTTACCCTGATAGCTGGCAATCCTGTCAAATTGCCGTCTCGCGGCAAGCCCAAGTACGTCAACTACGGCAAGGCAAAACTTGATATGAAGGAGCTGCAAAGTGAGATCATTGCCATTCAAAAGCCGGATGAACTTAAAAAATACATCGATCAATTATTCAAGCGGGTGCAAAGTGGGGAGTCAATTGGCGCTACATCCATGGAGAAGATGGAGAAGATGGAGAAGATGGAGAAGATGGAGAAGATGGAAGAGATGAGCATGGAAATGATGTCTAATTCCAATAATGGAGGTGCCCTCAGGGGCATGGTGCGCGCGTCTGAGCTCCAATCGCCTGCGCCAGCCGGCCACGTTTTAGAGATGTTTGGTCAGTCAGACCGGCTTTTATTGGACTCCGCAACCAAAGAACCTAATGCGGCCCAGGTTTTATCGATGATGAATGGTGAAATCGAGAAGCTTGTGGTGGCCAATCCAGATGCGCATATCTATGAACTGTCCGAGGGTAGCGATCAGGACCGTATTCGCTCCCTTTTCTACGGCATCCTGTCCCGGGCACCCAGTGAAGCTGAGATGCAGATCATGGAAGCCGAGGTCAAGGAGAGGGGCAAGGCCGGCTACCGCAACATTGTCTCCGCCTTGGTCAATTCCAGGGAATTCATCTTCGTGCCATAAATATTCGTATTAATCAAACCATTCACAGAACTATGAAATCCAAGCTTAATAAAGCCGATGAGTTAACGAGACGTCAGTTCATGGCTAACGCGGCCAAGACCTATCTGGGTGTCGGGCTCGCACCCATGGTAGGGGCGACCCTGGCCAGCAAGGCGCTTGCCCAGGCAGGAGGGAAGGCAAAACCTGCCGAGGCGGTCATCTTTCTTAATATGTCGGGAGGCATGAGCCACATCGATACCTTTGATGTCAAACCGGACAACAAAGAAGTTCAGGGGCCAGTCAACGCTATTGGCACGAACGTCGATGGCATTCAGATCAGTCAGTATTTACCCAAAACGGCTGCGGTAATGGATAAAATCTGCGTGATCCGTTCGATGAGCAATCAAAACGGGGATCATTTCCGTGGTCAGTATCTGTTGCGTCGCAACTACGCGCCCAGGGCAACGATCGTGCATCCCACGGCAGGCTCGTGGGTGATGAAACTCAAGGGTCGCAAGAACA